>JAAYNF010000148.1 GCA_012520975.1 Clostridiaceae bacterium
CACGGCGACCTCTCCCTCGGCCAGCTCTAACCCCGCTTTTCCACGCCATGGAAAAATAATTTCCACACCGTGGAAAAATTCAGCCCGCCGCCCCCCTTTTCGCCAAAAGTTTTCCACACCATGGAAAAGTTTTTTCCACACCGTGGAAAACCCGTACCCCCGGAATCTGTCGCGCCGAAGCGCTCTCCCCCGTTCCACTCATAAAACCGGGCATGTCCCGCCTTAAGAATTACAGGTCATCGTCAGCCATATACACATGATTTAGAAAGCATCGCTCGACATGCCTCTTGATCCGCGGGTTTAGCCTTCGCGATTTGGAGTAATTTCCGTGCGGTAATGGCAGAACACGGCACCTTCCCCTGATGTTGAATTTCCCGCAAACGTGTCAATACGTCACCTGAATATCCTCCGGCGACATAAGATGCAAACTCTAATTCGAGTTCCCGTCCTGCACACAGTTCACTATAGTTAGGAATATACGTTCCAGTCATTTTTATACAATCGGCGTGTGGAAGCGAATATCTTGGAGACGCTTTTGTATCCACAATGGCACAGTGCTGATTGTCTTCAGCTATGAGAAATAAATCCGCATAACCGCCAACGCCTTTAGGTCGGCGCCGTTGTCCTGTATGCTCAACCACGAAACGCAAGCGATCCCGAAAAATTGCTTGAGTAGCCTTCTCGAATTTGATCGCGTCACGGCTGTCTCCTGATCGAGATAGTTCAATGTACGTGGATTCAAAATAGTCGATCGTGCTGTTAAGATGTGGCCCTATGGCCTCTTTGACCTTACGAGGGGAGAAACCATAATCTTGCCTCATTTCACGCACAAATTCTTGAGTTGCCTTCTGGGTAACGAATTCTGCACCGCAACGGGCGTAGAAATGAGACAAAATAATGCTTGCTGCCGGATCTATGGACGGTGCTTTTTGATCAGGTATTTGGCGAGTATCACCCCGTTTCGTCCTTGAACCATATCGGCGCTGAAATCCTTCATCGTCATGACATTCAATATATTCATCCGCCAGATGCAGATATTTCTCATATATCTTTCGATTTTCTTCATCAAAACGAATAGCATTCCTGCCGTTGATTCTTTCGGAAAATACCAAACAGCATGATTGCAGATAGTTTTTAAAAGTGTTTGCATCATCAAGCAATCCATCCGGGAAGCGCTGCCTGCGAGGCGTATATCTGTCAACGACCCCGATTACATCTGAAATACTTCTCCCGGAACGAAGCTCTTGAATTTTAGTCGAGCAGATATTTAGGCATGCTCGGTTGTGTCCATAAACCAATGCAACCGCCAGCTCAATATCAGTAAGAAAACCAATTTCTTCACGATTTAACAACTCCAGAACAAACAAAAACGGTTTCACTTGCAGTTCCGGATGAATCAGTACCCCCGGCTTTTTCCCGTAGGCACTCGGATATTGATGGGTCAACAGTTGTTTTTGCAAAAGGGGCAATGGCGGCTTCCCGCCCAACATATCTTCACCTGTTTGAGTAAAAAACATCTGCGCTCCCCGTTTAAAGATAAGCCCCAAGCATTCAAGTTGGGCTAAATATGTACGCGGCCCGCCAGAATGAGGGTCATACTGAACCCCTGCCCTCTTAAGCCCAGCCGCCTCGAGAGCCTTGCAAAATTGATCTTGTAATGGCTGATTACCACTCCAGGTTTCAGATACCGCCACCTGTTTAAGCAAAGCCAGAATCTGAGATATCTTCCAGGGATATATCGAGCGAATATTTCGAGGGACCATCCATCTTCGCCGATACCTAGGATCATGAGGAATTAGAGAATTCATATATTTACCATTTCGCCGGCACACAAGGGTATTTTACTCCCGCAAGTGTTTTAAGAATCGCTTCGCCTATTATTTTCATTCCCTTGACTGGCACAGCCATGCCGATTTGCTTACGTACCTGTTCCTTGGAGCCTTCAAAAACAAACTCGTCTGGAAAAGTCTGTATTCGGGCCCTTTCTCGATTGGTTAAAGCTCTGTTTTCCTCCCAATGGTATCCATGGGTGCCCCCTCCTCCACTTCCCGTAATGGTATACGATGGCTCCGATGCCTTCAAACGCCGATAAATCTGGCTCATTCGCGCAGAAACCACATGCAGCCGCACTTCTTCAATCTCCTGTCGGATTCTTGAAGCAGTCCAGCCATCAAATTTTGATTTTTGTGGCAACGCAGATATTGCAGCAAGCAAATCCTTATCCGGGAGAGAAAGCATCTCATCTAGATACCAAGCGTTTTCACCCTCTGGCAACAAGGATAAACGACGGACCACAATCTTGGATTGCTTTGTGAGTTCATTATTGGGCAATCCATCAACCGGAGGCTTTGTCAATGCATCGCGAACACTCACCTGATTCTTTTCGGTTGTTGGTTTGGGAACCTGATAACGAAGTCCAAGGTCCTTACGCATTCCTACGATTATTATGCGATGTCGTCTTTGAGGAATCCCATAATGTTCGAACTTGTATAGATGAGGCGTAATCTCATAGCCCTCTCCAGCATTCTTAAGAGCTTCAAGGATAATCTTAAATGTTTTCCCTTCGTTTGCTGATTCCAGACCTCCAACATTCTCTGCAATAAATATTTTTGGGTTTTGACTATCCAGAACCTTCACGCCATAAGAATACAATGGGCCGTATTTCCCATGAACTCCCTTTTGTTCCCCGACAATGCTGAAATCATTGCAGGGGAAACCAAACGCCAACAGCTCGATCCCAGAAAACAACGATAAGTCCGCCTCTCTGATGTCTTCACAATGGACGTTGGATGAATCCCCTCCACAAATGTTTCTTACGTATGTTCGACAAGCCCACTCATCATTGTCAAATGCAACTGAATGTTCATAGCCCCATTGAACTCCATCTTTTATAAGTTTTGCATCTTGCAAACCTCGAGCTAATCCTCCCGGTCCAGAAAACATCTCTCCGAATTTTATTATATTTGAGGCGCACTTGTACGCCTTGTTGGGCATCGCATCTGGATTAAACAAACGCTGTTGAACAAATGCCCTAATTCTGGGTGGCGGATTTGCTCTCCCTGTTAACCAGCCGCGTAAATCTGACGGCGGAACCCTCATTTTCAATGCCAGTTCACTTGCCCCATACCGTTCACTTGCCTCTTTTAGAAGCAGTCGGATTGTTTTTATTGGAAGGTCATATCTCATATCTTCTTATCTTCGATATTTTGAAGTAAAGCGGACGGGCGAAGATTTAGAGCTTTGGCCAGTTTAAATAAGGCCTTCAACGTTGGGCTTTTCTGACCTCGTTCCAGTTGGCTTATGTAAGTACGATGATATCCGCTTTCAAATCCGAGTTTTTCTTGTGACAGACCACTCTTTTCGCGAGCCTTCTGCAATTCTTCACCAAAAGCTTTTTCCAGTGTCATATTGATTTCCTTGAGGCGCTAATTAGACCTTTTTGAACACTATCCATCTACTGACTATAGTATTCATTTGGTTCGGGCGGTTTAGATGCGGATGATTTGTATTTGCCATTTTGTTGCGTTCCGCTTCCTTGTTCTTCGCATGTTTTATTGTGAAAACCCGATCTCCCGGCTATCCTTATGACGTGACCGACACCCTGTCAAAAGCTGAACGAAGCCGGAACATGGCGAAGATACGGGCCACAAACACCGGCCCGGAGCGGCAGGTCCGCAGCCTGTTGCACCGCGCAGGCTACCGTTTCCGGCTTCACGTCAAGGACCTGCCGGGCAAGCCGGACATTGTTCTGCCGCGGTACGGGGCCGTGATATTCGTCCACGGTTGCTTCTGGCACCGCCACAAGGGGTGCAAAGATGCCGCCACTCCCAAGAGCCACCGGAAGTTTTGGATGGATAAATTCGCACGGAATGTTGCCAACGACAAAAAACATGTCCGCCGGCTCCGCCGCCTGGGCTGGCGCGTAATCGTCGTTTGGGAGTGCCGGCTTCGGAATCCTCAAGCGGTTCTCCATCGGATCGAAAAGTCCCTGAACACCCCCTGACCCGTTTGCCACAAAGTGCCCCATCCGGCCGCCCGGCTGTTCTGTAGCTGCGCTCGCCGAGCGCAGAGGCTGTTCCGGCTGTTCGGTTTTCCTGACCTCTGACCTCTGCTCTCTGACCTCTTTTCCCGCCCCCCATTTTCCACACCGTGGA
>JAAYNF010000019.1 GCA_012520975.1 Clostridiaceae bacterium
CAGGCGTATTATAAAAAATCCCCGATTGGTTAACCGGAGATCCGCCGTAGCCGTTTTAATCTGATCAATTAACCGTTGATTCCGGCTTCTCCAAACAGGTTGAGACGGAACAGCATCGACTCATCTTCCGGATCTTCGCAGACGATCTTGGCCTCGACCATGCGGCCGCCCTCAATTAAATTGACTATGCCGGCCAGTTGACTTAGTTTGCTTTTCAGATTGATCCGGTCGTTTTCATCCGTGACCAGAAAGACGGCACCTTTGCACTTGTCCAATGCTTGGATGAACGCCTTGGCATCAATGTCGTGCATACTGAATGATCTTCCCATAAAAATTCCTCCTTCATGCCTTCCCTTAAGGCATCCGATCTGCACCTGCAGACCAAAAATTTAATCTTTAATACGATCTTATTGTACCAAAACAGTAGGAATTTGCAAGAAAAATAACCCAAGAAAACTGACAAATTTACCATTCAAACTTAGGAATTTCTATGCATTTTGTCTAAAATTTTGCGTTGAGCTCTGTTGTCAGCTAAGCGTCGCTTCCTCTTATCAAGTCCATAAATTTCTCCGTGAACATCTTCTCGTCAATGGCAGCGTACGGAGCCTTTAACCACTTCCGGCCACAAAGCCACCGCATCAGGAAGATCCACCATATGAACGCACCTCGTCTTGATTCAGAATTTGGTATAATACTCAACAGACTTCCTGACGATTAGGCGCAAAAAATCCAAGGAGATTGTTAATATGTGGAAGAACAAGAGGATTAAGATCGTATTTTTATCAGCGTTTTTAGCAATGATCATCAGTACTTTCTATATGCTTAATATAATAACCAATGAGGTGGCGATTTATAAGCTGGAGGCAACATCCGTCTTAGACAATCAGGTCGCCTCTATAAAAAATGAGTTTACGGTCAACATAAATTCCGTCTATGAGCTTAGAGCTTTGATATTTGGAGCCGGCGGAGAGTACATAGATCCCCAAATAATAGGCGAACGAATATTGAAAAACCCCAACATTCGCAACATCTTGTATGCCCCTGACTCTGTGGTCACAAATGTCTATCCCTTGGAAACCAACGAATGCATCGTGGGATTAAATTTACTCAGCCCTGAAAATCAAAGCTTTGAGGATGCTATGTTGGCCGTCCAATCCGAAGACGTAATCCTTACGGGACCGTACGATTTGAATCAAGGAGGCAAGGCCTTTTCCGCGAGACTGGCGGTCAGGATTCCCGACAATCAATCCTCTGAACTGAAATACAGCGGTTTGGTATCTGTAACCATGAATTTTCCGGATGTAATATCCAAGAGTACGGATCATCTGTCTCACGGCTTAAAATATAATTTTGTTCTGGAAAAGAAACTTCCGGACAGCGAGGATTTTGTAGAAATTTATTCCGGACGACACACCGAATCCGACGATTTTATATTTTCCGACTTTTCCATATCCAACATTAATTTCAGACTTTCCATCGTGCCCCAAGACGGATGGCATAACAAGTCGGGAATTATACTTAGAATATTCGCCTTTATTGCCGTATCCCTAGCCGTAGGCATAATCATGGGCTTTATCTTCACCGCCAGACAGAATCTGATCGAGAAATCAAGAACCGACGCACTGACAGGAATATATAATCGAGCGGGCGGTACATATGCAATAACCTCGATAATAAAAAGCCATTTATACAAAAACGGAGCTTTTGTCATGATGGACCTAGACAATTTTAAGAGCGTCAATGATGTGCTCGGACATCAAATGGGAGACGAGGTGCTGGTAACCACGGCTGCTATACTAAAAAATTCACTCCGCGATACGGATATCGTCGCCAGACTCGGAGGCGATGAGTTCATGCTGTATCTCCCCTTTGAAGGCAGTGCCGATTTTTTAGAAAAAAAATTGGAAGATATTCGCATAAAAATGAACAGAGATATTAAAGGTGCGGATGGAATTATAACCATAAGCAGCAGTATAGGTGCAACCTTCTACAGCAAAGGCAAAAACTTCGATTCACTTTACAAAGAGGCCGATCAAGCCCTGTATAAATCAAAAGAAAACGGAAAAAATCAAATAACGATATTCAGATGATCTCAGTGTAAAAGCAGCTGACCTCTCCGCTACCGTCCTGCTCGAGAATTCTGCAGATATTCTTTTCCAGCGCTGAAGCCTTCTGCAACGCGGCTTTTTGCTCGAGCGCCACATACGCAATGGTTAGTCCGATCACATTCCACAGCTCCTGCTGTTTGGTCACCGCGACCGAGATGTTATGGGAAGTTTTTAATTTATCCACGATTTTCTGCTGAAGCTGGCGCTTATCTTTCAGCGATCCCGAGGCGAAGAGCCTTATCTCGGTCTCGACAATCAAGATCCTGTGCTTCATGTTGGAATTACTGTTAAACATTTTTAATAAAATCTATAACCGAACGAACGGAAGCTGCGGATTTATGGAGAAGCTCCAGCTCATCCGGCTGCAATTGTACTTCAAGTATTTTTTCAACACCTTCACTGCCGACAATGCAAGGAACACTGACGACCACATCGTGTAAGCCGTACTCACCTTCCAAAACACAAGCAACCGTGCGATCAGTACCGGCTTGTCGGGTTTTTTCAGCCATTTCCAATTTTTCTTTTTTGGTAAACTCAACGCCGGAAGCTATACAATAATCATTAATGCTGAAATCGACAATTCTTGAAAAACTCCATGCCGGAAATTGGCTTTCACTATGTTCTCCGAAAATATAAGTATGCATATTTTTCATATCGATGTTAAATTCTCTCATGGTAATATCTCCGTATTGTTAAAAATTCTCCCTGATTATAGTCTCAGAACTCACGCGTTCTAAAAACAAACGCAGCCGGTACAGATTGTTGTATCAACGGCTGCGTTTTTCTTTTTGGAGCCGCTGGTGAGAATCGAACTCACGACCTATTCATTACGAGTGAATTGCTCCACCTCTGAGCCACAGCGGCAATATTGCGAATAATATGTTACCAATGGAACTGTTCTTTGTCAATCCAGCTGCCACCGCTTGATCCGTCACCCCCCGCCGACAATCGCTCAACCATCGCCATCGATGATGTATTGATCACGAATTATGCTTTCAGTGTAAGCAGCGACAAATGGGTTAGCGGATTTGAGAGAATCATCGGCTGATGACGGAGATTAGGCATTCAGTCTTTTGGCGGCCTGACGCGCTTCGGCAAGCAATTTTTCTTCGTCAATGGTTCGTAACTCGCCCTTGTACAGCAAAAAACGTCCTTGAACCATAAGCGATTCGACCAACGAGGCATCTGAGCTATAAACCAAAGCCGCCACCGGATCACCAAGGGGTGTCATCGAGGGAACATCGCAACGCATGATCTGCAGATCGGCATCGGCGCCGGCGGTTATTCTCCCGGAATTAGCAAATCCCAGCCCTGCCATGCCGATTCTACTGGCCATATCCAGCAGTTGGCCGGCCGACAGTTTCGCGGCATCGCCGGCAGTTCCTTTGGCCAGTAAAGCTGCCAAACGCATTTCTCGATAGAGATCAAGATTGTTGTTGCTTCCCGCGCCATCAGTACCTAAACCCACGTTCAAACCGGCATCAATCATGGCGGCCAGATCAGCAATGCCGCTGCCTAATTTAAGATTGCTGGAAGGGTTATGAGCGACCACCACCGGGGATTTAGCCAAAATCGATCGATCGTCATCATCAAGAAAAGTGCAGTGGGCGGCCAGCGTTGGCGTACGAAAAAAACCAAACTTTTCCAACTGCTGCGGTGGGCGGCAGCCATATTTTTCTACACATTCAGATACTTCCTGGATTGTTTCGGACACATGAATTTGGACCGGACAGTTTAAGGTTTCGGCCAGCGCAGCCAATTCAGGATAAAGAGCATCTTCGTACAGATAGATGGAATGGACAAGCAGCGAAACTCTCAACAGGTCGGAGGGATGCCCGGCGTATTGTTTCATGCGATCGGCCAAGAGCTGTGGCAACAGATCATATTGTCCATCCGGTCGGAGCTTTTTGGCATCACAGGAAAAATTCAGCCGAAATCCGGCCGCCAAGGCGGCTTGCGCCACCACTTCGTCATAATAATACATATCCGCCGCCGCGCCGGTTCCGCTACGGATCATTTCGGCAATACCCAACAAGGTTCCGGTATAAACAATGGTCTCATCGAGTCTTTCCTCGCGCGGAAAAATAACATTGAACAGCCAATCGTGAAGATTTCGATCATCGGCTTGATTGCGGAACAATGTCATGGCCAAATGACCATGGATATTGGCCAGCGCCGGCAGAAGCATCCGGTTGCGCCCATCATAGCGCTCATAAGCCGCGCCATTAAAGCCATCGATTGCCATCTCAAAAGATTGACCGGCATAATGAATCGTATTTCCTCGCACAGACACATAAGCGTGGTCGGTCGTGGTTATCCGGCCATTTTTGTCCGGGGTCACCAGAATGATATCTTCAAACAGATGGTTTTGTGTCTTCATGGCGTTTCCTCGGTCAGACCTTTGTATCAGGATCCCAGTTTTCCAGATATCGGACTTGATCAGGAGATAACTCATCGATGGATTTGTTCATTGCCGTCAGCATACCCTGTGCCACTGCCCGATCAATATCTTCCGGTATTTCATAAACGGCAGGTTTCATAGCACGGCCATAACGGGCCAAATGGCGCGTACTTAACGCCTGCAGGGCGAAACTCATATCCATGATTTCTGCCGGATGGCCATCGCCTGCCGCCAGGTTCACCAACCTGCCCCGTGCCAAAACTCGGATGTTCTTATCTTCTGACAATTGATAGTTTTCAACGCCGGCCCGCACATCCCGAACAGATTGGGCTAGGAACTTCAGATCAAGAAGATTGATTTCTACGTCAAAATGACCGGCATTGCATAAAATCGCCCCGTTTTTCATGATTAAAAAATGTTCTTTCGTTATGACGTCACGACATCCTGTAACAGTGACGAAGAGATCACCGATCGTCGCCGCCTGCTTCATGTTCATGACATCGTAGCCTTCCATCAGGGCCTCACAAGCTCTGACCGGATCCACTTCGGTGATGACCACACGAGCGCCCAGCGCACGGGCACGCTGGGCCACACCTTTCCCACACATGCCAAAACCGGCCACCACCACCACCTTGCCTGCAATCAATAAATTGGTGGTGGCCATAATAGCGGTCAGAACCGATTGGCCGGTTCCATAACGATTGTCAAAAAGATGCTTACAGCGGGCATCATTCACGGCAATAACCGGATAAGCAAGTCGACCCGCCTTTTCTAAGGTGCGCAATCGATTGACACCGGTAGTGGTCTCCTCGCTCCCACCAATCAAGTCGGTCGCCAAATCTTTGCAACTTGTATGCAAAAGCCGGGCAAAATCGCCACCGTCGTCAATGATCAGATGAGGACGAAAGGCCAGCGCCTGACGTAAATGCTCATAATATGTTTCCGAGTCAACGCCATGTCGGCAATAAACTTGGATACCGGTTTGGGCCAACGATGCGGCGACATCATCCTGAGTGGATAATGGGTTGCATCCTGTCAGTGCTACCTCCGCCCCGCCTCGGGCCAGAACCTTAACCAAACAGGCGGTCTTGGCTTCGACGTGAATGCTGACAGCAATACGGAGATCTTGGAAGGGTTTTTCAGCATCGAAATTTTCTGCGATTCGATTGAGAACAGGCATATGAGCAAAAGCCCAGTCGATTTTCTGTTGTCCTGAATGAATAATGTTCGGATCGATTTCGGTAAACATCATGTTTGAATCCTCTTATCCTCTTAAATCAGGCATACGGGCAAAGATCCGTGATAACAGCTGAATTATTTTGTTTTCAGCCGATGCGCCGACCTTTAGCACATCTTGATGATTGAGGGGTTGACCCTGAATCCCGGCGGCGAAGTTGGTGATGCAGGAAATAGCCAATGTGCGCATCCCACCATGAGTAGCAGCAATGGCCTCCTGAACCGTCGACATACCGACTGCCGAGACCCCCAGCATACGCAACAAGCGTATTTCCGCCGGGGTTTCATATTGCGGACCACCGCAATAAGCATAAATGCCTTCATGCAGCGTTATGGCCAACTCTTGAGCGCAACGAAGAGCCAAATCTCCCAGTTCACGGTCATAAACCATCGTCTGATCGGGGAATCGAGGCCCAAACTCATCCAGATTCAAGCCTTTTAGCGGTGAATCCGCCCATAAACCAATATGATCACGAATCAACATCAGATCGCCCGGCGTAAACGCCGGATCCATACCACCGGCGGCATTGGTGAGCACCAAGCCGGGAACCCCGAGTTTTTGCATGACGCGAATCGGTAAAACAAGATCGGCTGTTGGATGTCCCTCATAGGCGTGAAATCGCCCCTTCATCACGGCCACTTGACGATCCTGCCAATATCCCAGAATCAACTCGCCACTGTGGCCGGGAGCCGTTGCCCGTGGAAAACCGTCAATCTCCGAATAAGCAAGAGCAACTGCGTTTTCAACCTGATCAGCCAATGAGCCCAGCCCGGATCCCAAGACCAGAAGAATTTCCGGAACAGTGGCTAAAGAACGGTTGATTTGTGTGGTGGCCCGTTCAATTCGTTGCCGATATTGATCAATGTCCGAAAACTCCATCCCCTCGCGCCTTTCAATTAAATATTGCCGGTCCGGCCATGACAATTTTTATACTTCTTCCCGCTACCGCAGGGACAGGGGTCATTGCGACCGACTTTATCGCCATCCCGTCGAGCCGGAACAGAGGCCGCAGCGCGACCGGCGGTGGCGCTTGGGCCGGACGCAAACCCCGATTCTATCGCCCTTCTTTGCTCGGCAAAACCGTCGGCGGTGGCATGAGCCGCAGCCAGATTGCGCGCGACCGAATGTCGGCGGGTCACGGTTTCGGAACTGAAGCGAGCACGCATGATCATGCGAACAGCATCTTCACGGATGGCGGATGTCATGGCATCAAACATATCAAAACCTTCGCGACGATATTCAACAATAGGATCGTGCTGGGCATAGCTTCGCATGCCGATGCTGTCGCGCAGGTCATCCATCATGTCGATATGATCCATCCATTTGTTGTCAACCGTTCGCAACAGGATGGCGCGTTCGGCTTCGCGCATCAAATCAGCCGAGCCGATCTCCAGAACTCTGTTTTCATATCGCTCCAGCGCCTCCTGAACCAGAGTCTCGGTGAGGGTCTCGGCATCCAAACCTTGCTTATAGTTTGCCAATTGGCGAAGACCGTCCAAAGGACCGAAAACGTCCTGAACTCGAGCCTGAATCGCGGCTATGTCCCAGTCATTGGAGTTGGGCAGGTTGGCGCAAAAATCTAACATAATATCCTGCATGACCTGACTGATCATTTTCCGGTAATAGCCCTGCAGGTTCTCGCCCTCCAAAACCTGACGCCGCTGACCATAGATGATCTCACGCTGTTTGTTCATGACATCATCATATTCAAGAACATGCTTTCTAATGCTGAAGTTGCGGCCTTCAACTTTTTTCTGCGCCGATTCAATCGCGTTGGACAGCATTTTGTGCTGGATTTCCATATCCTCTTCCACACCTAGGGCGGCAAAAACCGTGGTCATTCGTTCACCACCAAAAAGGCGCATCAGATCATCATCCAAGGACAGAAAAAACCGACTTCGTCCCGGGTCCCCTTGCCGGCCGGCACGGCCGCGAAGCTGGTTGTCGATACGGCGAGATTCATGCCGTTCCGTACCTAAAATCAAGAGCCCGCCTGCTTGAATGACTTTTTCACGTTCAAGAGCACATTGCTCCTGATATCGCTGATGCAGCCCCCGAAACCGATTGCGAGCCTCAAGGATCAGCGAATCCGTTGTTTCATTCAGCGTCGTGGCTGCCTCGACCAAATCATCGTCGTAACCCTGTTTGCGCATATCCTGTTTGGCAAGGAACTCAGGGTTGCCGCCAAGCAGAATATCGGTTCCGCGACCGGCCATATTGGTGGCAATGGTAACGCCGCCAAACCGTCCGGCTTGGGCGACAATTTCGGCTTCCTTGTCATGTTGCTTGGCATTCAGGACATTGTGGGGAATACCGTTTTTACGGAATAAAGATGATAGTTTTTCAGACTTTTCCACAGAAATGGTACCGATGAGAATGGGCTGGCCTTGGCTGTGCGCAGACTGAACCTCGCGTAGCAACGCCGTGTATTTGCCTTGCTGGGTTTTGTAGACCGAATCCGGCTCATCCAGCCGGATCATCGGCATATTGGTGGGAATACTGACGACATCCAAGTTATAAATTGTACGAAACTCATTTTCCTCGGTCAGAGCCGTTCCGGTCATGCCCGATAATTTCTGATACATACGGAAAAAATTCTGGAAAGTAATTGTCGCCAAGGTTTTATTTTCTTTTTCGACTTTGACGCCTTCTTTGGCCTCGATGGCCTGATGCAGACCATTGCTGTAGCGCCTGCCCATCATTAAGCGGCCGGTGAAATCGTCAACAATGATGACTTCGCCATCTTTAAGGACATAGTCCTGGTCTCGATGCATGATGCCCTGAGCCTTTAAGGCGTTATTGATGTGGTGATTGATCTGATAGTTCTCTTGATCAGCAAGATTTGTGATTTTGAAATACTCCTCAGCCTTACGCACGCCTCGGGTTGTCAGGATCGCGGTCTTGGCTTTTTCATCGATAATATAATCCGCGTCTTCTTTGATTTCGTCGAAGTCCTGTTTGTCATCGGTTTCCGTGACCTTGACAACGCTCAGACGCCGGACAAATTTATCCGCTTTTTCGTAAAGATCCGACGATTCTTCGCCCATACCCGAAATGATCAGAGGCGTTCTGGCTTCATCAATCAGAATGCTGTCCACCTCATCAACGATGGCGAAACTGAGTTTACGCTGGACCATCATCTCTTTGTAGGTAACCATATTGTCGCGCAGATAATCAAAGCCCAGCTCATTGTTGGTGCCGTATGTGACATCAGCGGCGTAGGCAGCCCGACGCGCGTCGTTATCGAGGCCGTGGACAATCAAACCCACCGACAGACCGAGATATTTGTAAATCTTGCCCATCCATTCACTGTCACGGGCTGCCAGATAATCATTGACCGTGACAACATGCACACCGTTTCCGGTCAAGGCATTAAGGTAAACCGGCAGCGTGGCGACCAAGGTTTTGCCTTCACCGGTTTTCATTTCAGCAATACGGCCTTGGTGCAAGACCACACCGCCGATCAGCTGGACCCGATAATGGTAAAGACCGATCACCCGACGGGAGGCCTCGCGGACAACAGCAAATGCTTCCGGTAAAATATCTTCCAAGTCTTCCCCGTTGGCCAATCTTTTTTTGAAAATGGCGGTCTGAGATTTTAGCTCCTCTTCCGGCATGGCAGCGTATCGATCGGCCAGAGCTTCGATTTTGTCCACAACCGGCGTAATCTGTCTAATTGCCTTTTCAGAATGCGAGCCAAATAATTTTGTTAACAAACCCATGCATAAGTCCCTTTCCTGTTAATAGGAGTTATGATTTTTTCTCCGGCAGCAGACCTTCCGACTCCAATCGGCTCAGAACCCGCTTGTATCCGTCGGCTCCATAAGTCAGAGCACGATTAACCCGACTGATCGTGGCTGTGCTGATGCCCGTTGCTTCGCAAATCTCAGCGTATGTATTGCCTCGCCTTAACATAATGGCCACTTGCAATCGTTGAGCAAGCGACTTTATTTCGGCAATTGTGCAGATATCTTCAAAGAACGCATAGCACTCTTCAATATCCTGTAAAGACAAAACAGCTGCAAACAGAAGATCCGTGGCGGGATCTTTTAATTTGTTATTCATTGCTCAACCCTCTTCATCATTTGCGTCATATCGCCTAGATATTTAACGAGATAACTCAAAGTAAATGATAACGCATGAATCTCCAACTTACAAGACAGGCATCTTCTGGCATCAGTTTGTTCCGGATGCCGCGGATGTCTGATATCGCGCACTTTTGCCGTAACGGACGACCTGCAGTCTGATCTGATCGGCTTCGGCACGGTTGATCAGATCGGCAACAATCGTGTCCCAAAACGGCTTTGAACTGTTGGCAGGAATGATCACGATCAGGCGTTTTTGAGAAATCATGCCGGCATTTATTTGAATGTCCACATCCTTTTTCCGGTATGAGGCACCGGAAAATTCGGCCAGCCGCCCGATCATCCGTTCCAGATGTTGTTCCGTATACCGCTGATTTTGATAGGTCGGGGCGGTCAGGTCGATGCTCTTAATCATCACCGCTTCACCTTGCTCAAAGCGTGCAATCACCGGAAAATCATCCGGAAGATTAGCGCCAAAAAGGGTGCGAAAGCGTTTCCCGCGACTGAAATTATCCAACATCCAAATTTCAGAGGCCTCTGCATCATTTGTTTCTTCCTGACGCCCCAACCACAATGGAACAACCGACCACGTCGATTTTTCGAATGTCATGATCGGTGTTTTTAACTTATAAGACAAACACAACCAAAGTTGATTTTTTTTAAGCTTCCAGTCGAGAAAGAGTTTTCGTTCACCGACACGCGCGCATAATTCCCGCCTGTCCCCCATCAATCGGGTCAGCCAATCGTTCAAACGACGGTGAATTGCCGGTCCGGCCAAAGCGGTTGAAGTGAAATCCAATGTAAGATCTGCCAACAGTCCTTCGCCTTTCAGATCCTGCCAAATAGCGGATAATTCCTGCTCGGTTTGTGCTTCTATCGGAAGATCCCGCTCGCCGGCCGACACAGAGAAGATATCGTGCAAGCGTCCCGCCGGTGTGAGCAATGCCAATTCGGCAGCCGTACGATCCAACGCTCCTTTTATTATGATTTCGGCCTCGATGCACCGGATGCCAACAATCATGCTGGCGGTCAACAGCAGAATAAAAGGCATAACCACGGCGGCTTCCAAGCTAAGCCCCCCTCGTTTATTGCCGGGGTACTTCATTGGTATGACCCGCAAAGCCGGTACTCTTTGTGTCGGAACTTGGTCGAGACCCAAAGTCCGGTATAGCTTGTCTCGGGAAACATGCGATTGATCAACCGACCGATTCGTTCCAAAAGCGTGGCCCGAGGAATTAATAAAAGCATCAGCCGTAAATAATCCAGATAATAAAGACCGACTTGGGTCGAGGATTTCCCCGGCCAGATGGCCACGGAACGACCGGCCTTCAGCTCGGCATAATCAGACATACCGCCATGGATTGCTTTTCCCATGATCAAAAGAATGAGGATCAAATTTGGATCGATGGCCGCCGCACCCGAACTCAACACCAATAACGACGCGGAGATGGTGGCAGCGGCGGATTGTAATTCTTGATACTGCTTCGAATCGGTCAGTATCCTGAGCAAATGAATGGCGATTCTTAGTCCGGTCAGCAAGGTTTTTGCGGCTGTTCCGGCTGATTTGGGATTGTCTTTACCGGTCAGAATTTGTTCAACTTCCAATTGACGATCGGCAGGAAATGAGTAGAAAGTCTTGCCCGTCAACGTTTTAATCGCCCTTTGATCCATATAATCAACTCCTGAGCGAAAATAACCCGCTATATACTCAATCAAGCACAATTTTTCATAGACAGGAACCGTATTAAACGTAACGAGCTGATCCAAAGTATCCCCTAGGCGCGTTAACGTAACGGGGTCAAGCCAACCGGATTTTTGCACCGCCGCGTCGATCGTGTCTGAATTTTTGCATCCGGCATATTCAACAGCGTACCGTCGATAGGTATGTTCCGCTTGGGCAACGATTTTGTTTTCCAAATCCTTGGCGTCTTGCCCAAATACGTAACCAGCTGCTTCTCGCAGTTCCTGAACCGGCAAATCAGCAAAAATTTGTCTGAACAGATCGGAAAAACCTTTTTCACCCAACGTATCAATGACCATCTTCCCTCCTAAATCCGGTTTTTGTTCCGCCGGCAGTGCGCTGGTGGTCTTCAACGCTTGATTGAGGGGGATCAACATACCCTCACGGCTGTCGGAAATCCGTGTTAACAACGTTTGCACATAAACCGCTGGCAAACGTCCCTTCATATGCCGAATGATCTGATGGCCAAGAACATCCGGTTGACTTAATGGGGAAACCGGCATGACAACTGGTTCAAGATTTCGCAAAGAAGGTGGCAAAATGGAACTAAAAACAGTGGAATCCACACCATCGGCGGAGAAAGCAAACAAGCCGAATTCAAGGAGGTTCCGCTCATAGTTAGCCAAACTGGAGGCAATGAGCGCGTCCAACGCCCGTACCACGGCATGTTCCGCTGCTCGTATTTGTGCCGCTTGGGCCAATGTGCCGATAAGAAGGATTACAGCGCTCAGAACCAAACATAAAAAAACAGATAATCCGCCACGTTTAGACAAATGTCCACTCATGGTTCCGCTACCCTTTCACCGGATTGTCCTGAAAAAGACGAGAGCAGCAGACGGCCATCGTCAACAATCAAATCGACGATTTCAATAAGGTTTTGCGGCGACGTAATCAAGCACATGGTCCGCCTTGAACCGATCCCTATCGTTTGCACATGGTAAAGGCGGTCCCGGCGGTTGGCATCTTTTAGTGCCCGGACCTCCAACCGAGTCGATTGACGCACATCGACATAGGCCGGCAAAGCGGTCTGCGCGAAACCCAACCAAGTGCCTATTACCAATGGAACCACCAGAGCCGCTTCCAGAGAAAAAGCCATAAAAACACCTCCCGGCTTATGTTAGCGGTCAGGTGTTCAGAATGACTTTCCAATCAGGCAACAAAATTCGTCAAGTGCTTAATGCGGCAATACTTTGGACAGAAACTCCCGGGTCCTTTTGTGCCTCGGCCGGTCAAAAAGCTCTTCCGGCGGCGCATCTTCCAGAATGACGCCCTCATCCATAAACCAAACACGACTGGCAACCTTTCTGGCAAATCCCATCTCGTGTGTGACAACCAGCATGGTCATCCCGTCATCCGCCAGCTCCTGCATGACATCCAGCACCTCACCGACCATTTCCGGATCAAGAGCCGATGTGGGCTCGTCAAAAAGCATGATCTGCGGATTCATGGCCAGCGCACGGGCAATGGCGATCCTTTGTTTTTGTCCACCGGACAATTTAATTGGGTATTCATCGGCCTTATCACATAATCCCACGCGGTTGAGCAACCTCTCGGCTTTCATGTCGGCCTCGGCCGCATTCAAAAGCTTAAGGGTCAGCGGCGCCAGAGTGATGTTTTCTCGAACCGTCAGGTGCGGAAACAAATTGAAATGCTGGAAAACCATTCCCATTTTTTGTCGAATCTGATTAATATTGCAGTCCGGCCGATTGATCTGCTGATCAAAAATCCAGATTTCTCCTTCACTGGGCGTATCCAGCAAATTAAGGCACCGCAGCAGGGTGCTTTTTCCCGAACCGGACGGACCGACCACAACAATCTTCTCTCCCACCCTGACTCGTGTGTTGATGTTGTTCAACACACGCTTGTCGCCGAAATCTTTGCTCAGCCCCTTAACGGTTATCACTTCTGCGCAACCTCCTCTCCAGCATATTCATCAGAACCGTCAAACCCATGACGATCAGGAGGTAAATCAGAGCAACCGCCAACAAGGGCAAAACAGCATCAAAGGTCCGTGAACGAATCAAATCACCGGCTCGGGTCAGGTCAATGACCGCTATATAGCCGGCAACCGAGGTCTCCTTCAGCAAAGTGATCAACTCGTTGAACATGGCCGGCAAAACATTTTTGACCGCCTGCGGCAAAATGATTTTTCGCATGGTGATCCCGTAGGTCAGGCCGAGAGATCGTCCTGCCTCCATCTGTCCTTGATCGACCGCCAACACACCGGCTCTGACGATTTCGGCCACATATGCACCGCTGTTAATTCCGAAAGCCAATGCCGCAACGAGGGTCTTTTCAATATTAACCGAAGCGAAAATGACAAAATAGATAATTAGCAGCTGAACCAAAACCGGTGTGCCTCGGATGACCGTTACATAAATATCGGCGAAGCGAGTCAGGAAAAATATTCTTCGACCATTGTGGGCCAGCACCCGTATCATGGCCAGTATCAGGCCTATCACAACACCGAGAAGCGCCGCCAAGATGGTGATGATGAGAGTTTTCCCCAATCCGGAAGCCAACCAGGTCCAACGGTGATCAACGATAAAATCATTGATAAAATTCGTTCGCAGGGTCTGCAGCAACCCAACGTTTAATCCCAATTGATCCTGAAAAGCCACCAAAAGAACGAACATCGCCGTAAGCAAAAGCACGGTCAGGAAAAAGCCGGCATTGCCCTGCTTTTGCGGACGACCGATCACTCGGCCGTCCGCTTGATTTCCGACGGATGGATTTTTCATTTTTCAGAGGTTTTTCGAATGACGACGATATTATTAGCGTCAACATAAGGCTCGGAAAAATCCACATTGACCAACCGTTCTTCATTAATGGTCATACCGGCTGCAATGGCTTTGATTTTGCCGCTCATCAAGGCAGGTATCAAACTGTCAAAAAGCATGCTTTCGACAACCAGTTCCATATCAAGATGCTTGGCAACCCGAGCCATGATGTCAATATCAACACCGATAACTTGGTCGCCACTCATGTATTCATAGGGCGGAAAACCCGGTTCGGTTCCGACAACCAATTGACCACCGGAAGCGCCGGCATTATAGTCCGGCTGCGATCCTTGTTGGTCAGCGTGAGCCACAAATGAGGCCTGCAAGGAGCCATCCGCATTCATTTCGGCGATAACCGAATTAATTGCATTTTGCAATTCACGATCGCCTTTTTGCACGGCAACCGCATACTGCTCAGGTTCAAACCCAACGTCCAGTACAACCAGATCCTTATTATCCTTTAAAAACGCGTTTGCCGTGTCCACATCCATGATTACACAGTCCACCTTGCGTTGTTTTAAAGCCGAAATAACATCAACATACTGGTTAAAGCGCTCGACCTTACCGGCGGCGACATCTTCGGAGCCGGCCAGGATGTCACCGGTCGTTCCGCTTTGAACGCCAATGGTTTTACCCTTAAGATCTTCCATGTCGCCGATTTTGACGGTATCCGGGCTGGTGCAGGCCACGGCCGACAGCAGAATCAGCAAAGCGGTAAATAAGGTCAACGACTGAATTAACTTTTTCATTTTATACACTCCATCTGCTATATTGATATATTGAATGCCTGAACTTGGTAAAGCCAAAGATAAGCAACTGCTAATATTTATACATCATTTTACATCATTATTCAATTGAATTTCGTAATTGCTCCATTATTCCCGCAAAACAGCTTGGAATTCCTCCTGCAAGGCATTCCTGATCCGCTGCATGATCGGCTGGACATCATCTTCTTTCAGCGTTCTGGTGAACGACCGAAAAACCAAATTGTAGGCCAGTGATTTTTTGCCGGACGGAACTTGCGGACCTTGATAGACATCAAACAAACGAATGGTTTCCAAGATTTCGCCACCGGCCTCGACAATGGCCGTGCTTAATGCCGCGGCGGTAATTTCAACATCGACGACGATCGCCAAGTCACGTATAACCGCGGGAAACTTAGGCAACGGCCGATACTGACGCTCATGGCTGGCAGCCGCCAGCAAAGGGCCGATTTCCAGATCCAGCAATGCCGTGCGAGGCGATACGGCATAATTGGCCGCCGCCTCGGGATGAATGACGCCAAGCGTTCCGATGGCCTTCCCGTCACTGGTCAAAATGGCGGCTTGCCGACCGGGATGAAGCCACGGACAGTCGGAAAGCGGAACAAAGGCAAGAGAAGCAAGGCCGAGATGAATGGCCATTTCCTCCACTACGCCCTTCAAACGAAAATATTCACCACCGGATTGCGGTTCGTTTTCATCGTATAAAAAAGCCCCCAAATGACGTTTCTCAGCCGGCAGTTGGTTCAACGGCAATTGCTCAGGATGATAGACAAAGGCGATTTCAAAGACGCCCGCCCGGTCGATCGAGCGATTCCAGTTGGTCGATGCCACCTCGAGCAGGCTTGGTGCCAAACTGGTACGCATCATCGAGTAATCTTCGCCCAGCGGATTTTTGATTTGGATCGACCGTCGCAGCGGATGTGTGGCCGGCACCAACAATTTATCCATTTGTTTCGGGCTTTCGAAAGAATAAGTACAGGCCTCAAAGAAGCCTTGAGCAATCATTTGATCCTTGATCTTTTCCAAATATTTTTGTTCACGGCTACGGCCGCCCAGCGTTGTCCCTTTGCCGGACAACAAACTAGGTTCGATGCGGTTGTATCCATAAAGCCGAGCAATCTCCTCTGCCAGATCGGCTTCTATAACCAGATCGGAGCGATAGGAAGGGATCAGTGCCTTGAGTCCGTGGTCGGAACTGACGGTTTCAATGCCCAATTCCCCAAGCTTGTCCACCATCCAGTCAGAAGCAATGTTTGTTCCCAACAAAGTGTTGATACGTCGGGCGCTATACACGATGATTCGAGGTTGGGGCCGAACCGGCCAAACATCGATCATGCCCTGACAGACCCGGCCAGCGCCAAGCAGTTCGACCAGCTCACAGGCCCGCGCCATAGCTCGGGCGGCATTATTGACATCAAGACCTTTTTCAAAACGTATCGATGATTCGGTTCGCAAACCGACATTTTTCGCGGCTTGGCGTACGGCGGGGGCATGGAAAGTGGCTGATTCGAACAGGATCAGGGAGGTATCCTGGGTAATTTCGCTGTTTTCGGCACCCATGACACCGGCCAGCGCCACCGCACGATCACGATCCGCGATAACCAGCATATCCGGTTTTAAATGCCGATCCACGCCGTCCAGCGTCCGCATGACTTCACCTTCATGTGCCCGGCGAGCAATGATCTGCTGACCGGCCAGTTGGTTTAAATCAAATGCGTGCAGCGGCTGGCCAAGCTCCAGCATGACATAGTTGGTGATATCGACAATGTTGTTAATCGGCCTTAAGCCGGCGCCACGCAATCGGCGGCGCATCCATTCCGGTGAAGGGCCGACCCGGACATCGCGGATAACATGGCCGCAATATCGATAACAAAGATCCGGCGCATCGATTCGAATGTCCGCCAGATCGGCTGATCTTTCCGGACAATCCGCCCGGAAAGCCGGCAGAACAGGTTCGAAAGGCTGCCCGAGTGTAACGGCGGCCTCTCTTCCCAATCCCTCAACCGAAAAGCAATCCGCCCGGTTGGACGTAATCTCAAAATCAATCACAACATCATCGAGATGAAGAATGGTTTTAATGTCCTGACCGATCATTGTGTCGGCAGGCAAAACAAAAATCCCATCTGCCGCAGCCGACGGGAAATCAGCCACGTTGCAGCCAAGCTCGGTCACGCTGCACAACATGCCTTGGGAAAGCTGGCCGCGAAGCAAGCTGCTGCGAACAACATTGCCGTGGGGTAGCGTCGCTCCGTCCAAGGCAACCGGCACCACCTGTCCGACTCGGATGTTTGTGGCCCCGGTGACAATCGTCAAGTGCCCGGAACCGATGTCCACCGTGCAAATTTGCAGTTTGTCGGCGTCCGGATGCTTTTTAATATCCACAATTCGGCCGGTGACCACCCCGGTCAGATCCTCACCCACCGACTCGCAGCTCTCTACTTTGGAGCCGCTCATGGTCATCGCTTCGCAAAACTCTTCGGGTTCAACCTGAATCGTGGTAAAATCATTGAGCCATTCTAGGGGAACTTTCATGATATATCCTCCTCCTGTCGGATCCTATAGCTAAGAGCCAAGACAAATCAACGGAATTGACCGAGAAAGCGAACGTCATTTTCAAAAAAATTACGAATATCATCAATGCCAAATCGTCCCATGGCCGTGCGTTCGACTCCGATTCCAAAGGCAAATCCACTGTAAACATCGGGATCAATGCCACAATTGGTCAGTACCTCGGGATGAACCATCCCCGCACCCAATACCTCGATCCAACCCTCGTTCTTGCAGGTTCGACAACCGCTTCCGCCACATGTCCAGCATGAGATGTCGACCTCGCAACTGGGTTCGGTGAACGGAAAATGGTGGGGCCGCAAGCGAATCTCGGTCTGTTCGCCGAAAAGCTTACGGGCAAAAAGTTGAAGGGATCCGACCAGATCGCCCATGGTTACGCCTTGGTCAACCACCAGCCCTTCGATCTGGTGAAAAATCGGCGAATGCGTGGCGTCCGGAGTATCGGAACGATAGACTTTTCCCGGACAGACAATCTTGATCGGCGGTTGATTTTGCTGCATCACGCGAATCTGGACCGGCGAGGTCTGAGTGCGCAGCAAAATGGCATCCGAGACATAAAAGGTGTCCTGAGTATCACGAGCCGGATGTCCGGGGGGCAGCCGCAGAAGCTCAAAATTGTATTTGTCCAGTTCAATTTCCGGGCCCTCGGCAATCGAGTAACCCAAGCCGATAAAGACATCGCAGATCTCGTCGATAATTTGTGTCAGCGGATGGCGACAGCCCACAGGGGTCGAGCGGCCGGGCAAGGTAATGTCCAACTTCTCGCTGGCCAGTCGAGCGGCGCTTTCTTTCTTTTCCGCACGCAACCGCGCCGTCGTCAGTTGTGTCTCCAGATCGGCTCGCACTTGATTGGCCAGTCGCCCGGCCAACGGTCGCTCGTCTGCGGATAAAGCGCCCATGCCTCTGAGAATGGCGGTCAACTTACCCTTCTTGCCCAGATAGCGAATCCGAAGCTCCTCAACCTGCTGCGTGGAGACAGCCAGATCAATGGCCTGCAAAAACTCCTCCTGTAATTGCATCAGATCCTGATTTAAATCAACCTTCATAACAACACCCTCGATTTTCCGGACCCATGGTCCAAAATAAAAAAGCCTCGTCCCAACGGGACGAAACTGTGTGTTCCGCGGTACCACCCGATTTCCGTAGCAACCGCCACGGCTCTCTGATCGGCTTATAACGCAGCCACCCGTCATCCCCTACTGAGCATTACATATTCAAGGATGCCGCTCCGGAGTGAACTTCGAACATATCGGTACCGGACGGGCTTGCAGCCAAACGACCCATCCTCTCTGTTGAACCTTAAAATGATCTACTCTCTCCATCATTGCATTATTCTGATATAATAGCACCAGTAATCTCGGCTGTAAAGCCTATTGCAGGCAGGTTGACATGCATCGGCATCGGATTTTGCACATACGAATATGCTTTTTTCTTTTGTCGGCAATGCTCGTGCTTGCCGGTTGTGCCCCAACGCCTTTGACCGACATTGCTGATCCGGAAAACCAAGAAGTTGCGATCAACCAAGGAGGAAACCTTCACTACCAAAACCTGGTTCTACCCATCAGCAACTGCATCGTCTTTAACTCCGCCGACGGAAAATTGTCTCTGGCGGCTCAGGATGGTTCAAATGTGATGGCTTTAAATGATACCATGGGCAATACGCCGATCTTTGCCGACGATTGGCTTTTTTATACGCAGGGAGCAACCGGCGACTATCTGATGAAAATGAATCTGGACGGTTCCAATCAGGTTCGCATCGGACGTACGCCACTCAAATACATGGTTGTTCACCGGAATCGCATCTACGCGATCGAAGCCGGTCAAGGAACGGTCATCAGTCTGGCAACCGATGGAACCGATCGTCGGTTGCTTGTTGATTTTCGAGCGGTGGCTCTGGCTTTATCCGGCGATCGCCTTTTCATTACCGGCGCCAATGCCAACGACGGAGTGGTCATGGTGGATCTGTCCAGCGGAGAAAAGTCCTGGTTGCTAAGGCAAAGAGTCAGCAGTCTCAACGTTTACGGTGACTGGATCTATTTTGCAGATCCCGACAACCACTTTCGGTTGACCGCGTATTCTATTGCCGAACAAGTGACAGCAGCTCTGGGGCCTACCGGTTTGCAAAAACCCTTTATCGTCAGTTGCGGATATTTATATTTTATCGATCCGTCCAACCTGAATCGTCTTTATCGCTATCGCCTTGTCGGCGCTTCGCCTCTGGACAATCGGGCCGTGGAGCTGGTCATCGACGATGCCGTCGGCTCTTTTGCCGTTTGTCAGCCCTTTATTTATTATCGCCGGCCGGCAAGTGAGCGGATTTATCGTGTCAATCAGGACGGCAGCGACAAGATGCGCATTACCTAAAATCCTGATTCAGCCAAATCGGTTCGGCTCATCTTGAAATACGGATTATGCAATAGTTCGTCTTTCAGCGTGGTCGCCGGTCCGTGGCCTGGAAAAACAGGGATGTCGGCCACGCCGGGGCGTTGGGAAAGCTTGCCAAGACGGATTAAAGATTCGGCCATCGCCGCCGGATCGCCATCCAGATCCAAACGGCCGATCGATCCGGCAAACAGGGTGTCGCCGCTAAACAAGGCAATCGGCTTATCACCTTGGTGCAAAAGGAGGCATATTCCGCCGGGGCTATGACCCGGTGTGTGGATAACCTCCAACCTATAACCATCCGTCAGTTCAAGAATCTGCCCGTCGGTAAGCTTATGCTCGGCCGGCTGATAAACGATTTTGCCCACGATAACCATGGAAAGATTAAGGCGCGGATCCAGTAAATAGTCATGATCGGCGGTATGAATATAAAGGGGGGCTCCGGTTTTCCGGCGAAGTGTATCGGCTTGACTGATATGATCAAAATGGCCGTGGGTAGCAATCAACCAACGAATTGCCGGCAGACCGTCAGGTAAATTCTCCGGCCGGATCGCCGGATCAATCAGGCAGGTCGACGACGGCAAATGAATCAGATAGACGCAGGCTTCCAACGGACCATAGGGCAATGTTATGATTTCGTGCATTTTTACCACCTTTCATTTTGGAGGCGGCGATTCCAGCATCAGAGTAACGGGGCCGTCATTAAGCAGTGAGACACGCATATGAGCGGCAAAGCGACCGGTTTTCACCGGAAGGCCCAGCCTCCTTAATTGACTGACAAATCGATTATATAACAACTCCGCCTGCGCCGGCGCGGCAGCCTGATCAAATCCGGGGCGATTACCTTTGCGCACATCTCCATATAATGTGAATTGTGAGACAACCAGAACTTCACCGGCAAAATCAGCTACTGAGCGATTCATTTTACCGTTTTCATCGCTAAAAACACGCAATCGGCTGACTTTTCCCGCCAGATAAGCTGCATCAGCTTCGGTGTCATCATGGGTGACACCTAAAAAAACCAGCAACCCGGGCCCGATCCGGGCCTGAACATCTTGATCGATCTCAACCTGCGCGCCGGAAACGCGCTGAATCAAAGCCCGCATGATCAGTAGGACACCACTTTCTTCGTACGCTTGGTCGGCATGGGAAAAGGCATTGTTTTAACTCTTAGTACCATCCCCTCAGCTTCATAACCTCGGCAACTTTCTTCACCGATACCAGATACGCCGCTTCGCGCATGGTACAGTTGTACTGTTCCTTGATTTTCCAAATAGCGTCGAAGGCGCTGACCATGGCCTCTTCTTCTCTTTTTTCCACCTCGGCCTCTGTCCAAGCGTAGCCACCCAGATTTTGCACCCATTCAAAGTACGAAACCGTTACGCCGCCGGCATTGGACAAAATATCCGGGGTCACGGCGATGCCACGACGAGCCAGCACTTGGTCTGCCGCCGGAGTTATCGGGCCATTGGCCGCCTCGACAACCAACCTGGCCCGGATTCCCTCGGCCTGTCTGACATCAATGGCGTTTTCCAAAGCAGCGGGAACCATGACGTCCACATCCAGCTCCCAAAACTCGTCCAAGGTGATGGCTTTGGAGCCCGGAAAATCCAGCAGGTTGGTTTTCCGCATCCAGTAGCTTTCCATCTCCTCAAAACAAAAGCCCTCCGGGTTGTAGATGGCATAGGTACCGTTTTTCGGCTCCCATTCGGCTACGGCTACAACCTTGCCGCCCAGCTTGATAAAGTTTTTGACGGTGTAGCGCCCCACATTGCCGAAACCCTGCACCGCGACTGAGGTACCCCGAAGATCGATGCCCAGCTTGGCAGCGGCTTCCCGGGCGGTGACGGCAACGCCAAAGCCGGTGGCCTCGTTGCGCCCCAAAGAGCCGCCCCATTGAACAGGTTTCCCGGTCAGCACGCCCACCGCATAGTTGCCGGTGAGTTTGCAGTATTCGTCCACCATCCACGCCATGACTTGGACATTGGTTCCCACATCGGGAGCGGGAACGTCTGTTTTCTCGCCTAAGTACTTGTACAGGCCCTGAATATAGCCTCTGGACAGGCGCTCCAGTTCTGTTTTGGACAGCTTGCTGGGATCGACAATGACGCCGCCCTTGGCGCCCCCATAAGGGATGCCGGTGACTCCGCACTTGAAGGTCATCCAAATGGACAGCGCCTTGACCTCGTCGATGTTCACTCCGGGATGAAAGCGAATGCCGCCTTTGCCGGGGCCCACAGCGTTGTTGTGCAACGAGCGGTAGCCCTTGAATACCCTCATGCTGCCGTCGTCCATCCGTACGGGGATCGAAATCTCGATGACGCGCTTGGGCTCCTTCAGTAATTCGTATACAGCCGGTTCGAGCCCCAAAACATCACAGGCGCGCTTGATCTGAAACTGAGCACTTTCTAATGGATTTGTATTCAACGCTGAACCCTCCTCAAAAACGATTCTTTTAGCTTTCTGAGTCTACCACTTTGTCTGTTCGGTTTCAAGATAACGAATGACGTCTGGGTTTTTATCCGACGCCCGTATCAAGATATCTTTTCGCAACGCTGCTCTAACGGACAGCCTCTACAAACCATTTTCTTTTTGCAGCGCTCCTTGCAGTGATGCACAATCAAGGCATGAAAATGACCAAAGAGCTCCGCATCCCGGGGAAGCTCACTTTCGCAGAAGTTCTTCACTTCCATATAGGTCTTGCCGACATCAAGGGGAAAACGCCGGAAAAACCTCGTGGTATAGGCATCTACGACAAAAGTCGGGAAATCAAAACCATAGAGAAGAATCGAATCTGCCGTCTCATTGCCAACTCCCCTCACCTGCAAAAGTTCGGTTCGGATATCCGACAGAGGGCGGCTTTTGATCAAATGCGGGGCACAGTCATAGCTCATAAACCATTCGGTGACGGCTTTCAGATACTGCGACTTTTGCCTGAAAAAACCTGCCGGACGGATGATTTCCTGAAGTTCCTTCATGGGCAAAGCCAAGATCCGCCTAGGTGATAAGTTGCCATCAAATTGCTTGAGCGCCTTTTCTACATTGGTCCAAGCCGTGTTTTGTGTCAGGATCGCGCCAACCATTACCTCGAAAGGCGTATCGGCCGGCCACCAATCCAGATCGCCGTAGTGAATATAGAGGGTCTGGTAAATTTTTTGCAATTCGCCCATCGTCTGATTTCAGCTGATAAAGTCCACAATATGAACCATGCTTCCGTGTTCTTGGATCATCTTCAATAAATCGCTACTGCTGAACCACACCGTTGCCGTATTGTCATTGGGGTGGCACCCTATCCTTGCATTTCCTTCAAAGAAGCTTTGATCCAAATAAAATTCAACCCGCCTTTCATGGTCATTCAGTAAACCCAAAGGCGTCACTGATCCCGGTTCCAGCTTCATAATAGCACGTAGATCATCGCTTGATGCAAAGCTAAGCGGTCTGGTGCCGTTGGCGTTTTTGAACTCTTTCAAATCCACCCGTTTATCGCCCTTAACGGTTATCAAATAGTATTTTCTCTTTTTCTTGTCGCGAACAAACAGATTTTTTGAATTGTCCTCCGGATAAGGAAGATCAACATCCGCCAGTTGTTCCATGTTGAAAACCGCTTGATGTTCTGTGATTTCATAAGAAATTCCCTTTAGATCAAGGAACTTATATATTTCTCTTTTATCCATGTGTCCACCGATATTTTCGCAAGATCCGGCATGGGATCTTGCAATGCGATCAGGTCAACGAATCAATTTGCGCCAGTCAAGATCGCCTCGATCGATGCCCAAAATCAAAATCTCAGCGGCGGCCAGATTGGTGGCCACCGGAATAATATTGGTATCACAAGCTTTCAGGAGCGGATTGGGCATATCGTAGGTTTCCAGTACTGGATCACGAAGATAGATTACCGCATCGATCTCATTGTAAGTGGCGCGAGAGGCCAAGATATTAAAGCTTCCGGAAATTTCCGTGGACAGGCCATGGACTTTCAGCCCCGTGGCGTTTTGGATCAGCGTGGATGTATTGAGCAGAGAGTAGATGGTTTGACGTTCCAGAATATGGCGGTACGCAATACAAAAATTAACCAGCAATTCATTTTTGCGATGATCAGCCAAAAGGACAATGTTCACAACGACACCTCCTGCTCGTTAAGGATATATCCTTACGCCAGTTCCATTCTATACATCTTGACCTGCGGATACAAGTGCAAGCTCCGGAAAAAATCGAGTCATTTTACTTTAAGAATTGTTTTCCAGATGGTCATCCTGCAGATCATCGACCAGACCAGGCGGAAGAACCGCATCGCCATTGGGTGCCTGAACCAGCTGAAAATAGGCCGTGAGCAGGTCACGGGCAATAAGAATGGTATTCGATCCCCGAGCCCCTTTTTCCACGACTTGAGCGATGGCGACCTGAGGATTGTCCGCAGGCGCATAACAGATGAACAGGCCGTTTGAGGAAGAACGATCCTCAAAACCGGTCTCGGCGGTTCCGGTTTTGGCCGCTACCTTGATAGGGAAATCATGCAGGGTCTTATAGGCGGTTCCTTTCGGATCGGTGACCGATCGAACCATGCCGCGGCGCACGGCCAAGAGGTTTGCTTCATCAATGTCGATGGGCTCCGGGTCCACAGCAAAGGATCGGATAACCGTGCCGTCATTACGGGTGATTTGACTGATCGTATGGGGAGTCACCCGTTTGCCTGTGGCCAAGGCCGCGGTGTAGACCGCCAGCTGAATGATGGTGAAGCTGTTGATCGACTGACCGATCGCGGCCTGACAAGTGTCCGCCGGAAACCAGATCTGGTCGCCCGGGTCACTGAAGAGAACTCTTTTGACTTCACGGCTGGCTCGAATACCTCTGCTTTCACCCGGTAAATCAATTCCGGTGATTTCACCCAAACCCAGTTTACTGCCCCAATAGCTGATCTCATTGATACCGGTTGTGTAGCCGAGATTTAAAAAATACATGTTGCAGGACGTGGCCAGCGCTTCGGACAAGGTCAGGTTGCCATGGCCGGTGTTGGGGTATTCGAGACAGCGCCAAGGCCACTCTCCGATCACCTCACGGCCTTTGCAGCGGATGGTGTTGCGAGAGGCAGTAATTGATCCGGATTGAAGACCGGCAATTGCGGTTGCCGGTTTAAAGGTTGATCCCGGCGCGTAGATTTCCTGAACAGCCCGATTCCACAGTGGTTTGTTGATATTGTCGGTTAAATACGCCGCCACGCGTTCAGCCGCTTCCGGAACGGTTTTCTGGTCAATGAAATCCTTCGGATCATAATCCGGATAGCTGGCCAAAGCCAGAATTTCGCCGGTTCTGACATCCAGCATGACCACAGCACCGGCATCGGCGTCACCTTTGTTCTTATTATCCGGACTGTTGCGAATCTCTTCAATGACGCGACGAAGTGAAGCCACCGCTGCAGATTGCAACCTGAGGTCAAGGGTCAGGCGTACGTTATAACCGGATATCGCGTCTTTGCCGATGGACTCGGAATAAAAAGCCCCCTCCTCTCCCGCCACACTCCAGATATTGTATGGTTTAATACCATTTTGTCCGGCAAGATAGCGCTCGGCCGAATATTCGACTCCCGCTTGGCCGATTATGGCATCCGCGGCGTAGCCTTGCAGGCGCAAATTCTCATACTGGGCCGAGGTGATCCTGCCGACATAACCCAGAACATGAGAAAGGGTCCGAGCATCGGAGGTATATGCCCGCTCATATTCACGGCTGCTGATGACGCCCATGAATCGATAGTTTTGCTCATTAATCTTGGAGATGATTTCATCGCTGACATCGGTGGCGATCACAATGGGGGTCCCGTTCTGAAATGTCCACCAGTTGATCATGATCATGTAGCGTAATTTCATGATTCGAAAGGCATCTTCCCGACTATAGCGCAAACCGTCGGATTCCGGATTTTCAATCGCATAATGGGTATAAAGCAGGTAATCAAAAAACAACCGGGGATCGGTTTTAACCTTTCGGTCGGCAAAGCCGGCGATCTGCCCCGGTGATAATTTCTCCAGACCAAAAGTGTTTCGATGGGTCTGCCAGTCAATGATTTCAATTTCTTCCCGGGCAAATACCGGCACGCCACAATCAACGCCGGCCTCTTCTTCGTGGGTACAGGCAGAATGATCCAAAACCAAGTAATCGGTGAGGTTTTCAATAATGTCAATATTATTCTCTTCCAGAAACAGGCTGAGATCCAACAACATTTCGTTGAGTTTTTCATTGTCCAACCCGGCATAAGTCAACATCAAATTGTTGACCGGTATCGAATAAGCCAGTGGCAGGCCGGTGGCATCGACAATGTCGCCTCTGGCTGCTTTGACCGTCAACTGACGGGACACACCGGTGGTTTCGGCCACCGTCGAAACATCGGATGATTGCAACTGCAGGATGGCCGTACTATAAAAAATCAAGGCTCCGGCCAACAGAAAAATCAAGGCCAAGACCGCGTAACGGCTTTGCAGAAATTGTCGGAACCGTTTACCTAAAGAGGGTTTTTCTTCCCCTTTTATCGAGCCTTCGTGAGGCTGATCAAAAATATAGAAGCCGTCGGTTTTTATTTCGTTTGCCATAAGCCATCTCCAACGTTTCTTTCCTCGTCCTCGTCATCCTCCTCCGGTCGACCGCCGCGCCGGTACGGCCCTGCATAGTAAAGCAACAGAATCATCGGAATGCCGACCAAGAAGTTGACGATCAGCGCGCCGGGTAAAATTTGCAGCATATGCTGATATAGCCCGGATAACGTGTAAACGACACCGGGTAAAACCGGTACCGCGAAAGTTAAAAATGTAATCACAAGATGATAAATGGCGGTTCCCAAAATCACCAAGATCAGGCCAAGGGAGATATTGCGGCGAAAAAACCTACGAAAGGCAACCGCTGCAAACAGGCCGGCATACATCAAAAGCAACATGCCAAGACCCAAACCACGACCGGCCAAGGCGTCGCGCATAAAACCGGCCAGCAAGCCAACCGCCATGCCGTCTCGCTGACCAAACAGATAACCGGCCAGTATAGCCAGAACAAGGGTCAAATCCGGTTTGACGCCCAAGATGGCTGCCCGGTCCGGCAGGATGGTCTGCAACAGGCCCAGACCCAAGATGTAGACGGCGTAAACCAAGACCGTCCGGATTATCCTACGATTAATCTTCATGATCCTCTGCTTTCATAACAAAGACGGTTTGAATATTTTCCAGATCAACATAAGGTTGCAGGTATGCCTGTCGCTGATTCCGATCATCGTTTTCCAGCACCTGAACGATCCGGCCGATGGGTATTCCAGCAGGAAAAAGGCCCCCCGCACCGCTGGTGATGACCTCGTCGCCGACCTGCAAACGAGCGTTTAAGGGAATCTGGTCGATAAGACACAGGGTTTGTTCTTTGAGATCAAAGTCGCCTCTGACTCTGAAGAGCGGGCTGCTGACCGTGTTAACTTTTGCGCTGACCGCAAAGCCTTCATGGAGGAGCGGTAAAACCTTGCCCGAAGCAAGATCCGTGGCCATCAGGCGACCGACCAATTGGGATTGGGCGTCAACCACGGCATAAGACATGGTTTCGGTGACTCGAAAACCGTCTCTTGATCCAACATCAATGCGAAAAACATCAAACCAGGAACCGATCTCCCGGGTCATGACGCGACCGCCGACAATTTCGTAAGCATCAAATCGGCTTTTTAGTTTAAAGGCGGATTTCAATTCTTCATACTGGCGGCCGGCCTCCGCCAATTGATCCACCTGATTTCTAAGCTCAGCATTTTCGGCTTTTAGTCGCTGATTTTCCGCTTGGATGTCAATGCTTTCCGATAAAGCCGAGAAAAAACCGTTGACCTGATCAACGGTCTTGCTCAGCCCTTTTTGAACCGGTTCCAACAGGATGGAAATCGGACTGGTTATAAAGTTCAAAGGACTACCGGGCAGGGTCGACAGCAATGTGACAGCCAACAGCAGCAGGGTGATCAAGACGATGGCAAATATGCGGTTCTTCCGTGGTTTCGACATTGATCATCACGCTCCTGCTGATCAATTATGGCAATTATCATACCTGATATTATACCGTAGTTCAAATGAGTCCGTCCCGTTTCAAGCTCAGGGATCCGCCGCTGGCTAAAATAATATGATCGATGACCTGAATGCCCATCATCTGTCCGGCTTCAATCAGTCGTCTGGTGGTTTCCAGATCCTCGACGCTTGGCGATGCATCGCCGCTCGGGTGATTATGAGCCAAGATCATGGAGGCCGCATTGGCTCGGATGGCTTCCCGGAAAAGCTCCCGCGGATGAATAACAGCAGATGACAGACCGCCCTCGGATACCCGACTGACCCGGATGACACGATTTCGAACATCCAACAGAATTACGCGCAACTCTTCGCGAGGCAATGCCAGCATATCGGTCTCCAGCAAGTCAATCGCGTCATTCGGCGAACGAATTTGCGTCTGCCGTACCCGTCTTCGACTGCTGCTTGCCCGAGAGCCTATTTCCAGCGCAGCAAGAATTTGAGCGGCTTTGACCGGTCCGATGCCGGGATATTCCATGAGTTCTTCCAAGCTGAAATCCCTTATTTTATTGATGCCATCATCTTGGCTCCCTAGCAGCCTCTGGCTAAGGGCCAGCGCAGTTTCCTTGCAGGTTCCGCAGCGGATAATGACCGCAAGCAATTCGGCATCGGTGAGCTTTTGCGCGCCGACAGCCAACAGTTTTTCATAAGGCCGATCGGCCAGCGGCATGCTGCGCATGGTTATTCTTTCCTGTTTTTCCAACATAAATCCTCCCGAAAAGGATCGATCAGTTCCAGGGTAATAAATGTTGAAATAAAGGATTTGAACCAAAATGCCCTGCTACCTGCTGCAACAAGGCCATCAGCCTGTTGACCGGCAATCCCATCACATTGTAGTAACAACCGTTGATTTTTCTGATCAGGGCGGCGCCCAGTCCTTGAATAGCGTAAGCACCGGCTTTGTCCATCGGTTCGCCGGAATCGACATACCATTGTATTTGCTGATCAAGAAGCGGGGCAAAAAGCACATGGGTCACCTCGGATGCCGTGAAACAAACCTTGTCTTCATGACTTGACGCGGCCACACACAATCCGGTGATAACCTGATGCGTCCTGCCGGAAAGCAATCGGAGCATATTCAGGGCATCCCGGCGGTCCTTTGGTTTGCCTAAAACCCGGTTGTCCAGGACAACACTTGTATCGGCCGTCAGAGCGACATACTCCGACGGCAGGCTGAACTGGCTGAGCAGCGCATCCATTTTGCCCTGCGCCAAGCTCTGTGCCAGCAGGCGACCGTTCTCCCGGTCATATCCGGTCACGTCGTCAAGCTCAGTTTCAAACCGACTTTCATCAAAAGCCGGAACCATGACATAGATGGCTTGTTGTCGCCAAAAACGACCAAGCAGGTCAAGTCGGCGCGGCGATGCGGACGCCAGAATCAGAGGAATCTGATCAAAATTCCGCATGACCGGTTGTCCGTGGAAATGGAATAACATCGCGGATATTGGAGACACCGGTCAGGTACATGATCAGACGCTCGAAGCCCAAGCCAAAACCGGCGTGGCGCGTGCCGCCATATTTTCGCAAATCGAGATACCACCAGTAATCTTCATCATTAAGCCCCATGGCCAGCATACGTTGGCGCAAACGCTCGTAATCGTCCTCGCGCTGACTGCCGCCAATGATCTCGCCGATTCCGGGCACGAGGCAGTCCATGGCGGCCACGGTTTTCCCATCCGGATCCAGCTTCATGTAAAATGCTTTGATTTCCTTGGGATAATGAGTCACAAAAACCGGTTTCCTTAAAAGACGCTCGGTCAGAAAACGCTCGTGCTCGGTCTGCAGATCGCAACCCCAATAGACCGGATAATCAAATTCCACGTCGGCCTTTAAAAGCGCCTCAATCGCCTCGGTATAGGTCATGACGCCAAAATCATGATCCAGAACATTTTGCAGGCGATCCAGCAGTCCCCGATCAACAAAATCATTGAAGAAAGCCATTTCCTCAGGGCAATTTGTCAAGACATACGAAATAATATACTTCATCATGGCTTCCGCCAAACGCATATTATCATCCAGATCGGCAAACGCCATTTCCGGCTCGATCATCCAGAATTCTGCCGCATGCTTGACGGTGTTTGAATTTTCCGCGCGGAAAGTCGGGCCGAAGGTATAGATGTTTTTAAAAGCCATGGCGAAGGCCTCGCCGCTTAATTGGCCGCTGACCGTCAGGTTGGTATGTTTTCCGAAAAAATCCTGGCTGAAATCAACCTTGCCCTCTTGATCCCGGGCCGGATTTTCGAGGTCCAGCGTGGTCACCGAAAACATCTGGCCGGCACCCTCGGCATCACTGCCGGTGATGATCGGGGTATGGACGTAGACGAAGTCCCGCTCATTAAAAAAGCGATGGATGGCATAGGAAGCAACCGAGCGAACCCGGAAAACCGCCGACAATAGATTGGTGCGCGGCCGCAGGTGGGCAATGCTGCGTAAAAACTCGGGGGTGTGACGTTTGGGCTGGAGAGGATAATCGGATGGGCACTCCCCTTCCACTTCCACCCGGATTGCTTTCATTTCCAAGGGTTGACGGGCAGCGGGCGTCAACAAAATCGTCCCGGTGACAATGATCGCCGAGCCGTTGCCCAGTCGGACAATGGCATCATAGTCTTCCAGGTCTTCCCGAGGCAGAATGATCTGAAGATTATGAAAAAAGGTGCCGTCATTGAGATTAATGAAGGCAAATTGTTTCTGGTCGCGGATGGTGCGAATCCATCCGGAGACCTGAACGGTCCGGCCGGAAAACTGCTCCTGGTTTTTAAAAATCTCACGGATTGAAATCTGTTGTGCTGTCATTTAAACTCTCCCCTGCCATTGGCTTTCATACTTCATGTTTGTACTCCTCGATCGTTATGATTGCGCATCTCGGGTCAGGCAGGCGGCCACGGCCTCCAGAAAATCAACCGTATCAACAACCCGGACATCCCGCAGTCGAACCAGATTTTTCAGATCACCGGTCACGACACCGGCTTCGATCACGGCCAAGGATGCGGCCTGCAGCCGATCCGCAAAAAGCGCCAGATCGGCCAAATCGTCCATCTCGGCCCGCTTGCGCAACGCTCCTGTCCAGGCAAACAGGGTCGCCATCGGGTTGGTCGATGTGCTCTCCCCCTTAAGGTAGCGATAGTAGTGACGGGTCACTGTTCCGTGCGCAGCCTCATATTCATATTTGCCGTCTGGCGAGACCAGCACAGATGTCATCATGGCCAGACTGCCGCAGGCAGCGGCAACCATGTCAGACATGACATCACCATCATAATTTTTACACGCCCAAAGGATGCCGCCGGAAGAACGCATGACGCGCGCTACGGCATCGTCAATTAAAGTATAAAAATACGTGATGCCGGCTTTTTTAAAATCCTCTTGGAATTCTTGGGCGAATATCTCGGCAAAAATATCCTTAAACCGGTGGTCATATGTTTTCGAGATGGTGTCCTTGGTGGAAAACCACAGATCTTGGCCAAGGTCGAGGGCATATTTAAAACAGGAACGAGCAAAACCGATGATCGACTGATCGGTATTGTGCATGCCCAGAAGAACACCCGGTCCGTTGAATTGATGAATTTGCTGCCGTCGAACCGAGCCATCCGGACGCGTGAGCACCAGCTCCGCCGTACACGGTTCTTCGATCAGCATTTCAGATCCGCTGTAAATATCTCCATATGCATGACGCGCGATTGTGATCGGTTGTCGCCAGGTTGAAACGAAAGGTTGGATGCAATCAACCAGAATCGGGGTGCGAAAGACCGTACCGTCCAGAATCGCGCGGATGGTACCATTGGGGCTTTTCCACATTTTTTTCAGCCGGTATTCTTCCATCCGTTGAGCATTGGGTGTGATGGTCGCGCACTTGACCGCGACGCCCAGTTCCCGCGTGCGAATAGCCGCATCCAATGTGATCTGATCATTCGTTAGATCACGATTTTTCAAACCCAGATCAAAATATTCGGTTTTCAGGTCAACAAAAGGGGTGATGAGAATATCTTTCACCTGTTTCCAGATGATTCGAGTCATCTCATCGCCATCCATTTCAACCAGTGGATTTTTCATTTTGATTTTGCTCATGTCATTCCTCCCTTGCGGTCGACGTCAGGCATTTCGGCTACGATCCCCGTAAACCAATTTATTATAGAAATAATATCCCCGATCAGTCAATGCGAATTCATTTCGCCCGATCTGTTTGCCCGAACTGTTTTTGGCCAATACGCCCCTTCATCGTCATCTGTCAACCGTCGCTTTGACCATTTCCGCCGCCGAGATCAATAATGTCTCCAAGGCCAGCCGGTCGTTGATTTGGCTGGTTTTTACCAGCAGATCGTTGGCAAAACATTCGGCATACAAGGCTTCCAGCAAATCCATCGGCAGGCGTTTGGCTTGGCCAGCCAAGCGGGCGGCCACAAAAGGCATCACCTTCAGCTGAGCCGTGATTTTGGCCGGTTCGACCAGTTCTGCCGCGCAAATCAACTGACGAAAATGCCGGGTCAGCATAAATTGGATCAATTGGATGGGTTGCCGCTGACTGAGCAGCGTATCCACCAGCGCCAAGGCCTTTTCGGTTTGGCCGTCGGAGATGGCATCGGTCAGGGTAAAGATGTTGCCGCGCAAATCCGGCAATGATATTTCGCCGATCAGCTGGCTGTCCACCTTCCGGCAGCCGGCCCCCTCACAATAAAGAAAAAGTTTCTGCAATTCTTGCCATATGACCTGCATACTCAGATCGCAACGGTCAATCAGGCTCTCCGCGGCATCCGGCAGGATTTTGATCTGCCGTCGTCGACATTCAGCGACGACCCACTGTTGCAACGTCTTGGGTTTCTCCCGGTCGATCTTGGCCAAAACACCTTTTTCTTGAATCAGATTAATCAGATTTTTTTGTCGTTGATCAACTTTATTTTCAATCATAACCAAACACGCCGAATCCGGCAGTCCACGAATCATTTGGGCCAATTGCTCCTGCCTTGCTTTGCTGGTCGGACCGGAAAAATCAGGCACTTCATCCTCTTGGTCGGATGACTCGGAGGCGTCCGACAAATTTTGTCCGGCGGATCCCGGTGACAGCCAGCCACTGTGGCGCACAATCACCAACTTGCGCCGAGAAAGAAACGGCGGCGTCATTAGCTCGGCCTGCAGACGCTCGGCATCCAACTTGGCGGATTGTCCACCGATATTGAAGACCACACGATCCAGCGCAGCGCTCCCCTTATCCAACAAGAGCTCCGTCAAGGCTTCCACCAATTTATCAATCAAAAAGTCTTCTTCACCGAACAGGACATAGAGGGAATGAAAGCGGCCGGCGCGCAGCTCCGCTCTTAACTCATGGTAATCGGAAAATTGATTGGTACTTTTCTTTTTTGCCACAGCGACGTCTCTCCTTTGAGGCCTTTGATAGATTCAGGGACAGGCCGGGCGAATCACCCAGCCGGTCTTGCTTACACTTAAATGGATTGCCCCCTGCCGGTCGGTCCGCCAGATCCGACAACCGTGCTCTGACAACCTTTGCAAAGTTTCTTTTGAAGGATGCCCATAAAAATTGGGCCCAACACTGATCACAGCATCTCGAGGCTGAATCTGCTCCAACATGGCGGTGGTTGTTGCGTGCTTCGAGCCGTGGTGGGCAACCTTGAGGACATCGACCGGATCAAGCAGACCGTGCTGGACCAGATTGTTTTCCATGTCGCCTGTGCAATCACCGGTCAACAAGAGCGAAAGTCCGGCCAGATCAGCACGCAAAACCAATGAATGGTCATTGGCATCGTAGTCCGGCTTGATTATCCTTTGCGGGCTGTATTGTTGATCAAGAACCTGCAGTCCGATCAGAGGGCCCAGCGCTATTGTATCATTTCCGATCAATTCTGACACTTGAATCTGATGCGAGGACGCCGTTTCCAATAAAACCCCCAACCGGTCACCCCTTTGACTTTGACCGCGGTCAAGCAGCATTGCGAGCTCCCGGCCGGACAACAACAGATTACGGCCTCGGCCGGCTGTGATAACATCGATCAACCCGCCAACATGATCATCATGGCCATGGGTGGCAATCAGCACATCAATCTGATCAATGCCCAAACAATCCAGTGCCGGTAGAATAACCTGCCAGCCCTGTCCGGGCTTGCCGCCGTCAACCAGCATGGTTTCGCCAAAACGTGTTGTGAGTAAGACGGCATCACCTTGACCTACATCCAAAAACCAAACTTGGACAAGCGGCGCCCGGTGCCAATTCAACACGGCGATCAGCAACCAGAAAACAATAAGCGGCATCCGGATCCGTTTGAGCAATCGGAGTCGGCGTCCCCTAAGAATATCAATTGATCGCAACCGACAAACCAAAACACCGGCAAACAGCAGCCAAATCATCCAAAATACCGGATTAATCAATTCTTTCGGGATCCTCAGGATGGCTTTGTTTCCCATGAAACCGGCCAGATCGATCAACAGATCGGTAAAAAATCCCAGCGGCGAAACCAGCACACGTCCCAAATCCGGAAATATCGGCAAAAGAAGGCCGGCCACCGGCAAAACAACAATTGCCAGATAGCAGATTGCGGTGGTTATCAGTGCAGCCGGCGGATTGCCAACAAGGCCGGCCAATGACAACTGCTGATTAATGATCGCCAATAGCGGTAATAAGCAGGTTTGAATTACCAAACCGGAAGCAAGGGGAGCAAGCAGAAAGGTGGGTAAAAATGGAAATCTATCCTTAAGGTGGTTCTGCATAGGTTCGGCCAGAGCCACCAATGCAGCGGTTGCCAAAAAGGATAACCAGAAGCCTTCGGCCCAAATCGCAAAAGGCTGAACACCGAGAATGAGGATGACCGCCAGAGCCAGCGAACTCGCGGCATCACGCGGCCGATGCAACAGACCTCCGGAAAGCGCGCAACCGGACATGACGATGGCTCGCGATACGGCTGTGTGCCAACCGGTTAAAAATCCATATCCGACCAAAAGAAGCAAGAGAAAAACCAACCGTTTTCGTCTCCCCATTCCACCATGGTGCAGCACACGGCCGACCGGCAGCAAAAGCAGGGACACATGCATACCCGAAACACTCATTAAATGAGCCAGCCCGGAGCGGCGAAAATCAGATTGAACCTGTTGCGATAAGCCTTGTTTTTCGCCCAGCAGGACGGCGCTGAGGACATTGGCCTGTTGCTCCGGCAAAAGCCGATCAATCAAGCTTGTGAGGGTTTCCCTCCCCGATCGGCCGAGAACAACCGGTTTGGTCCACGCCGGTGCAGGACCTACAATGGATACCGACGCTTTCCCGACCGGCTTTGCTTTGATCAAGATTCCCCGGGATTTGAGCCACGCCGCCTCATCAAAACCCCCGGGATTACGTTGCCCCCGCGGCAGTTCGTAATATACCGCTACTTGAATCTGCTCACCATAGCTCAAACCGGCGCCTTTTCTTGGATAGGACAGAAGTACCCGTGTGCCGTCTGATCGGCGCACAACAGCCTGATCAAGATATTCTCCTGTTTTGGGAACTTCGGCCACGGTTCCGGTCAGGATCCGGCTCTGGCCGTCGGCTGCGGCACCGAGCCGCATCGCACGTTCCAACATCAAACCGGTCCGCCAAGTTCCCAATAAAAATAACAACGGCAGAAACCACATAAGCCAGTCCGGCTGGAGACGCACCGTAAGAAAAAACAACAGGCACATCAACAAACAAACCAACAGCGCCAAAGGCAATCGTCCAATAGCAAAGGCAACACAGATGCCGGAAACAGTTGCCAAGGCCAGTGGCGGCAAGGGCCTGGCAAAAACTCGTGAATATCTGAGGGCCATGAACCGCATCCTTTTCCAGTTTGCTGTCGTGTCAACCAAACAGCGGAATCAGTTTGCCTGAAACCGATGGCGTTGTCCGGCCCGGTCCAGCGACAAATTGGAACAATTGGTCAGGACGAGGTTTCGGGGGAAAAAAATGATGTGATACGAGCGCGCAATTCATCAATACCGGTTTTATTTTGTGCAGAAAGAATGATCAATGAACCGGGTTGATCAACGCCGATGGCGGCGGCAATTTCTTTTCTGCGCCGAAGGGCCTGTGATCGGCTTAACTTGTCGCTTTTGCTTAAGATAACAAAACTTTCAAGATTACGACTTTTGAGCCATTCGATCATCTGCAAATCCTGAATCGACGGGTCGTGCCGAATATCCAGCAAATGCAGAACCAAAGCAATGGGGCGGCCGGATTCGAGGTAACGATCCGCCAAAGCCGAAAATGCCACCCTAGTTTGCTGCGAAACTTGGGCGAAACCATATCCGGGCAGATCGGTCAACAACAATTTCTCGTCGACATTAAAGTAAATGATTAATCTGGTTTTTCCCGGAGTGGAACTGATTTTGGCCAACTGTCGGTTATCAGCTAAAGCGTTGATCAAAGAAGACTTCCCCACATTCGACCGCCCCGACAGAACAATTTCCGGCAGATCCGAGACCGGGCATTGGGCCAGATCCGCCGCTACGCCAATAAAACGGGTTTTTCTAAAATTAATTGCCATATGCACCTGTTTTTTTATATATTCTACAAAATTATGGTTAAAAAGACCAATTTTACGGCTGAAAAAGGGTGTAATTTGTATTTTTTTTTGACATGACTTCGGTTCCCTATTTTTCTTAAATTGAGTATAATGAATATAGAGTTCAGTTGATCATCTGCCGAGGAAACAAAAATGTCTGTACCGACAGTCACGGATGACAAAAACTATTATATCTATAATCAATACGGTGACAACACCATGGAGCCGGTCGGACCGATCGGTATTATCGCCCACAATCTAGCCAGCAGTTTCGCGGATTCCATCAATTATTTTTTAAGGAACCGACGTTCCATCTATCTCGCTCGCCATCCGGAATTGGCTAACAACCCCGGTTTTATGCGCGCCGATTATCGGATTCCGGTTACCACGCCGCGTTACTCATCCGGTGAGGGCAAAGCCATCATTACCCAGACGGTTCGTGGTCATGATCTGTTTATTATTGTCGATGTCCTCAACTACAACCGCTATTATGAGCGTTATTCTCAGCGCGTCAGCCTGAGTCCGGACGAGCAATACCAAGACCTTTTGCGTATCATTCTGGCTGCCAGCGGCAAAGCGCGCCGCATCAATCTGATTATGCCCTATCTCTACGAGGGCCGCCAATATCGGCGCGGAACCCGCGAATCCCTTGACTGCGCGGCAATGCTCAAAGAACTGTTCGCTCTCGGCATCAAGAGCATCCTAACTTTTGACGCTCACGATCCTCGTATTATCAATGCCGTTCCGACCGAAAACGTGGAAAACCTGACGGCAGCCTATCAGATTATTGAATCCATGATCCAGACCGTTCCGGACTTAAAGTTTGATTACGATCACTTTATGGTTGTCAGTCCGGATGAAGAAGGCATTATAAGAGCCATGTATTATGCCTCCATGCTGGAGGTTCCGCTGGGCATTTTTTATCGAAAACGCAATTACCTGCAGTTGGTGGAGGGCAGGAATCCCATTGTAGGACTGGAATTCTTGGGCAGCCAGGTCAAAGGCAAAGATATCTTGCTGGTTGATGACATGATTGTCAGCGGCAGCAGTATTCTTCGGGCGGCCAACGAATTGAAAAAACGAGGCGCCGGACGTATTTTTTGCGCGGCAACCTTCACCCAACTGACCAGCGGATTGGATCGAATCAATCAGGCGCATATGGATGGTGTCATTGAAAAAATCTTCTCGACCAATCTGATCTATTGCCGTCCGGAAATCCTCAACGCCCCTTGGTTCGTCGAGGTCAGTCTTTCCCGTTTCATTGCCCTGCTGATTGATGCCATCAATCACGACGCTTCACTGTCCAAATTAATCAGCCCGACCGAAAAAATTCAGAAATTACTAAATTATCACCGGCGGCGCCAGACTTAATATTATTATTTTGCCTTGCTCTAAGGAGGAATACCACGATGCACCCACCCGTTGCTGATGACAAAAACTATTATATTTACAACCAATACGGCGACAACCTCATGGCGCCGGTCGGGCCGGTCGGCATCATACCCTTGCTCGGCAGCGCCGATTTCACCGAAAGCGTCAACAGCTATCTGCTTCAACGGCGGACGGAATACCAGGAAATCAAACCCGATATCGGTTCGATCTATCCGGGATTCATCCGTCAGGATTATCGTATCCGCATCAAAAACTATCGATTTTCCTCCGGTGAAGGCAAAGCCGTCATTCTCGACACGGTCCGCGGTCACGATGTGTTTATCATTACCGATGTTGTCAATTTTTCCGTAACCTACAAAATGTTCGGTCTGGTCAATCACATGAGCCCGGATGATCATTATCAGGATCTGAAGCGGGTTATTCTGGCCGATGCCGGCCGTTCGCGACGAATCAATGTGATTATGCCCTTTCTGTATGAAAGCCGTCAACACAGGCGCAATACCCGTGAATCTCTTGACTGCGCCTACATGCTGGAAGAGCTTTTTGACCTAGGTGTCGACAATATCCTCACCTTTGATGCCCATGACGATCGCGTGGCCAACGCGATCCCGACCGGCGGTTTTGAAAATATCCAATCGGCCTACCAAATCATCAAGGCTCTGGTCAATACCATTCCGGATCTGAACTTTTCCGAAGGGCGACTGATGGTGGTCAGCCCGGATGAAGGCGGTATCACCAGAGCAATGTATTATGCTTCAATGCTGGGAGTGCCATTGGGTACGTTCTACAAACGGCGGGATTACACCCAGGTTATCGGCGGACGCAACCCGATCCTAGCGCACGAATTTCTTGGTGATTCGGTCGAAGGCATGGATATTCTGGTTGTCGACGACATGATTGCCTCCGGCGAATCCATATTGGATCTAGCGCGCGAACTCAAGAGCCGAAAGGCCAACCGGATATTCGCCGCGGTCACCTTCGGTCTGTTTACCGATGGTCTGGCAAGCTTCCATCAGGCTTATGCCGACGGACTGATCGACAGGGTCTTCGCCACCAACCTCATCTACCGTACTCCGGAATTGTTGGCCTCTCCGTGGTTTACCGATGTCAACATGGCTAAGTTTGTCGCCCTCTTGATTGACGCCATCAACCACGACGCCTCATTATCCCGCCTGCTGAATCCCACAGAAAAGATCCGCACGCTGCTGGATAAATATCGCCATGATCAATCAATGTCCGCCGGAATTTAAGAAAGACCAAAACGAAATGTCGGTCGTCATTTAGTTTTTACGCAAGAGAAACCGCAGCCAGAAAAAGACCGCAACCAACACCAGTTCAATGCCGGTCAGCCGGAAAAATAAATCATATTGATTCTTGCTGATCGCGATATTGATCAGCGCAACAAAGGCGATGATCAACAGCACCAAGAAAATACGCCCCCAGAAAGTCAAAGCAACCAGTTCTAAAAAGGAAAAAAATGTACTCTTTCGCCGACGGGACCTTCTGGCTCCGGTCGGCGTCGTTCGAGTCGATTGATTTTTACTTGTTGTCTTGGCCGCCATCATGCAATCACCTGCCTAACACGATCAGTATAGCCATTATTGCCTTTGGACTCAAGTTTTCGAAAAGGTATGCTATACTGAAATCCGTCAAAGGAGACCTCCCATGCCATTAGACGGAATCACAATCAATTGCCTGGCTCTCGAATTAAATCAAGTCCTTGCCGGCGCACGTCTGGATCGGATTTACCAACCGGATCGTTATGATATTTTCCTGACCTTTCGTCAAGCAAACGAGAATCTACGCTTAATTCTTTCGGCAAATCCCGCCTCTCCTCGCGTCCATCTGACCAAGGAGAACCGTGATAATCCGGCTAACCCTCCCATGTTTTGCATGCTTTTGCGTAAACACCTGATCGGATCCAGATTGCTTGAGGTTTGCACCTCTGGATTTGAACGAATTCTGCAATTCAGATTCGCAACGGTTAACGAATTGGGTGATCCCTTGGTAAAAACGCTGGTTGCCGAAATCATGGGTCGGCACAGCAATATTATTTTGCTCAATCAGGATCAGCGCATCCATGACGCCATCTTACATGTGGATCAGACCATGAGCCGCGTGCGCGAGGTCATGCCTGCCCGTATTTACCAGCTGCCTCCTGATCAGAACAAACTGTCCCCAGATGAAGCCGCTACGCGCTTGGCCTTCAAGCAAAGCTGGCTGCCGCCGACCATGAATATGCAACCGCTGGAAAAAGTTCTTCTGGCAACGTTACAGGGGTTTTCTCCTCAGCTTTGCCAAGATATCCTTGACGCCGCCGGGTTGGATCCCCGTCTAAAACCCGCCCTGATGACACCGGCCGATGTACAGGCTCTGACCGACGCCCTGCAGGCTCGTTTGACCGAGATTCTGGCTGGACAATACCGGCCGTCGACTTTTTACGATGCACCGGATTCCAATATTCCGATTGATTTTCATGCCCTGCCCCTTAGGCAGTACCCTTGGCAAAAAACCACTGCCGGCATCTCCCAAGCCATGGATCTTTTTTATCTTGAACGCAGTCGGCAAAACACACTGCGCCAAAAAAAGCAATTCTTGGAAAAAATCCTGACCGACCGGCTGAAGCATACCCTAAAAAAGTTGTCGATCCACCAATCGGACATCGAAGAAAGTCAAAATCGAGAGCAATATCGCCTTTTTGGCGAACTTATTCTGGCCAACATCCATCTGGAAGAACCCAAGCTCAGCCTTTTACCTGCGATCAATTATTATGACGAGGCCCAAACAATTGTGGAAATTCCGTTGGATCCCGGTCTCTCTTTGGCGAGTAATGCTCAACGCTATTTCAAACGTTATACCAAGGCTCGCGCCCGATATGAAAACAGCAGCCGTTTGGCCCAAGAAGATCAGAAAGATATTCAATGGATGGAAACCCTGCTCAACGCTCTCGCCTCGGCAACACATCCGGACGACCTGACAGCTGTACGGGAAGAAATGCAGGCCTGCGGCCTGTCAAACAAGAGTCACCGTCAACCCCGGACCCGGGAAAAACGAAAAAGCGGCAAATCAGCCGTATTGCCGCCACGTCAGTATACCAGCAGTGATGGATTGACCATTTTGGTGGGTCGCAACAATCTGCAAAATGATCGCTTAACCATGAAAATGGCGCAAAAAGATGACATCTGGCTGCATGTGCAGAAATTACCCGGTACACATGTCATCATCCGGGCAAACCACCAACCGGTTCCGGAACAAACTTTGTTGGAAGCTGCGGCGATCGCCGCTTGGTTTTCCAAGGCGGCGGCTGCTTTCCCGCAATATCGCCAAGAAACAGCACCCGCCGGTAATCCTCAAAAGGTAGCCGTTGACTATTGCCCGGTCGGACACGTCCGCAAGCCGGCAGGCTCTCGCCCGGGAATGGTGGTTTATGACCGATACAAAACCATCATGGTCACTCCGCAAGAGCCGCCTGATCCGATTTGATTTGCTCTTTAAAATCCGATAATTCCAGCGAAGGCAGACAACCGCAATATCTTTGCCGATAAAGGCCATCCTCTTTGGCCAAACGCTGACCTTCACGATATCCGGAACGAAAATCCCGATCAACAAACAACAAACCGGCCGGTCGAGCAATCCGGTTTCCGATCTCGACGATGGCATCCCGATCTTGCCACGGGCTGACCAATAAAGTCGTGGAAAAGGCCGGTATTCCAAGTTCAACCGCTTTGTCGGCCGTCGCCTGCAAGCGGCGACGATAACACATCCGGCAACGGGCCTCAACCGAATCGTCCCAGTTTTTCCAGATTTCCGGTTGGCAGATCGGATCGGCGATCAATTCCAGACCCAGCTTATGGGTCAAGATCTTGAGGTTTTCCAAGCGCCGTTTGTTTTCCACCGCTGGTTGGATGTTGGGATTTATATAGTAAATCAGAAGATTTTGTTTTTCCTGAAGCAAAAGCCGCGCCGGCCATTCGAGGCAGGGGCCGCAACAGGTGTGCAGCAGGAGATCACACTCATAATCCTTTGTTGCGTGCTCAGTCATCCGGCTCTTCTTCTCCGGCGGCCGCCCCGGTCAAATCCAACTCCAGCTGCGCCGGATTTCCATTTGCCATATTTCCCGTGCCTTTTAACTTTTTATCGTAATCGGCGGGGCAGGAAAGCCCTAAATGCTCCCATCCCAAGCGGGTCAAAACACGGCCGCGAGGTGTTTTGGCCAGATAACCGATCTGCATTAGGTAGGGTTCGTAGACATCTTCGATGGTAACGGCATCTTCATTGCAACAAGCCGCTAAAGTATCCAAACCAACCGGCCCGCCGGAAAACATTTCGGCCATGTTGCGCATCAACCGCCGATCCGTGGCATCCAGGCCGACCTCATCGATTTCCAAAGCATTCAATCCATATTCGGCGATCGTCCGATTGATGACCCCGGAACCACGGACCTGGGCAAAGTCACGCATACGCTTGAGCAGGCGGATGGCGATTCGGGGCGTGCCCCGCGAACGGCTGGCGATGACATCAATACCATAGGCATCAATACCGATCTTCAGAATGGCGGCATCACGGCGCAGGATCTGACCGATTTCATTCGGTGTATATAATTCAAGCCGATTGATCATCCCGAATCGGTCGCGAAGCGGCGCGGTCAGAAGGCCGGCCCGGGTGGTTGCGCCGATCAGGGTAAACTGGGGAAGATCCAAGCGAATGGAACGCGCGCTCGGCCCTTTGCCGATCATGATATCCAGCGCATAGTCCTCCATCGCCGGATAAAGGATTTCCTCGACACTGCGATTCAAGCGATGAATTTCATCAATGAATAAAACATCCCGATCGGTCAGATTGGTTAAAATCGCCGCCAAGTCGCCCGGTTTCTCGATTGCCGGACCGGTTGTGATCCGAAAATTGACACCCAGTTCGTTGGCGATAATACCGGCCAATGTTGTTTTGCCCAACCCCGGCGGGCCGTAAAGCAAAACATGGTCCAACGCTTCATCACGACCGCGGGCGGCCTCGATGAAAACCTGAAGGTTCTTCTTGACCTTTACCTGACCAAAATATTCCGCCCAGCGCGTTGGCCGCAAACCGGCTTCATCGCTGTCTTCCATTCGCCGTTCGCGGCTGATCAGCCGTTCTTGATCATCATAATCATAATCATAATCATCAAACAAGCCATTATCCTCCTTAACGGACTAATTGTCGCAACGCCAGCTTGATCAATTCCTCCAGACCACAATCCGGAGTAAAAACAGCCGCCACGGCTTGCGTCGACTGAGCAGCGGAATAGCCCAAGACCATCAGGGCATTAACCGCCTCGGAACGCGGTGTCGAATCATCGGATAGCCGCTGACTGTCCGGACCGAGCTCTTCCGGAAGCTCCGCACCTTTTAATTTATCTTTCAACTCGAGAATCATCCGTTCCGCGCCTTTTCTACCGATGCCCCGAACCGAGGTCAAAGCCTTGATATCTCCGGTTATGATGGCCAAGGCAAACTGGCTGGGTGACAAAGTACCCACAATGGCGCTGGCGATCTTAGGACCGATGCCGCTGACCGTCAACAACAGTTCAAACATATGAAGCTCTTCCGAGGTCGGAAAGCCAAATAAAGCCTGCGTATCCTCGCGAACATGCAAATAAGTGTAAATGGTTCCTTCTTCTCCACGAGCCGGAAAACGTTCGATCAGCGCAGGCGCAGCCTGAATCCGGTAGCCGATTCCCTGATTGTCAACGACGATGTAATCGGCTTGGCGGGCAATCACCCGGCCGCGAATATAAGCATACATTACTGATATCCTCCTCTAGCCAGCGCTTCGGCTCGATTGCCGGAATGCGCGTGGCAAATGGCGACCGCCAACGCATCGGCAGCGTCATCCGGTTTGGGTACGCGCGGCAGACCCAACAAAACACGCACCATTTGCTGGACTTGGTGTTTATCGGCTCGTCCATAGCCGGATACAGCCAATTTGACCTGCACAGGCGTATATTCATAGACCGGCAAACCGGCTCTGGCCCCCGACAACACAGCAACACCACGCCCTTGGGCCGCGCCGATCGCTGTCGTGGTATTTCGGCTGAAAAAAAGCTCCTCGACAGCCATGGCCGACGGGTGCCATTTTTCAATCAATTCGGTCAGGTCATCGGCAATTTTGAGCAGCCTTTTCTCAAAAGGCAAAGCGGGTTTGGTTGAAATCACGCCATACTCCAGACAGGTAAAGCGATTGGCATGGTAATCCAGCACACCATAACCCGTAATCGCATATCCGGGATCAATTCCTAAAATCACCATAGGCAGGACGGTTCGTTCCTTTTCCAACACTAAACAACAAACAAACAATCGTTCCCCTATCATATCACAATCCGTCCGAACCAAGCAATGCGATCGATGGCCGGAGAAACGGACGCATTGCGTCATCAGAGTCACAACAAGCATGCCGAACACCGGTAAATCATCGAGTCGTTTTCATTATAGCAAATGACAACAGAATCTAACCACCCGATATGAACCTCGGGAGAAAAGCAACCTTCATCATAAAATCATCCTTATCACAGAGGGGTCACCGATCAGGCGCAGCCGTGCCGCCTGATTTCTTGGTCGAGTCGGGTGGACGGCGGACAAACGGCCGACGTCCAAAGGAAATTCAATTCACTGTGGTCGACAGCCGTATCGGTCTGTCCGACCGGAAGAAAATCCGTAAGATAAGATGATGAGGGCAGGTCGCTTTCTATGAGGCGATTTTGCCGATCCGGTCGAATGTCAGCCGGCTGCCGGATTTGCCTCAATTCGATAACGGCTTGTCGCTCGGCCTGCCGGTACTGTGTAAAAAGGCCATAAATCAACAGGGCGGCGAACACCAAGAAAGCCCAAAACAAAACATTAATTATCGACATGATGGTCACCTCACTGTAATCAAACATTTGTTCTATTTCAAGAATATCAGAACCCATTCCCCGTGTCAAGGCATTTCGAACTTATGTTTGTTATTTTTTGATTACATAAGAATAACACCGGTCAACAAACTGCTGTTGACCGGTGTCATCCTCAAAACAAGCAAGCAAAAGAGAAAGTCGCTAGATATCTTCCTCCCGATAGGAGAGGGTCAATGATTGTAAGTTGCTTTTCAGGCGTCGATAACGAACACCCGCATGGTCCATCATCCGTTTTGAAGCCTTAACGCTGTCTGTCTCGGCGTATTTATCGGAAATGAAAACCACTTCACGAATCCCGGACTGGATAATTGCCTTGCCGCATTCATTGCAAGGAAATAGTGGCGTATAGATCGTACAGTCCTTAAGATTAAAGCCGACATTGTTCAGAATGGCGTTCAGCTCGGCGTGGCAGACATAAGGGTATTTCGTGTCCAAGGGTTCACCTTCCCGGCCCCAAGGAAATTCATCATCGCTACATCCAATCGGCATGCCGTTATATCCAACCGAAACGATTTTATGTTCCGGACTGACTATGCAGGCGCCAACCTGGGTATTCGGATCCTTGCTTCTTTTGGCCGACAACAAGGCGATCCCCATGAAATATTCATCCCAGTTGATGTAGCCCGAACGTTTTATTGTCATTGATTCCCTCCTGATTTTTTATGAGCATAGCACAGAAACTCCCAACGGCGCAATCACCCGGCGATCAAAAATAACGCAGCAAATCCTCATACGTTTCCCGACGGCGAATCAGGACAGGTTCACCGTCCAGTCGGATCAGCACCTCCGCCGGTCGCAAACGATTGTTGTAATTTGAGCTCATAGCATAACCGTAGGCGCCGGTATCCAAGACAACAACCACGTCATTTGCCTCCAGGTCAGGCAGCGGTCGGTCGGCGGCGATAATGTCACCGCTTTCACAGATATTGCCGACCACGGTTACGGGCTTGGTCTCGGAATCATCCAAATACCTGCCATCGCGGTAAATCCGAATATCATGCCAGGAATCGTAAAGTATGGGCCGCGCCAAGACATTAAATCCAAGATCAGTACCGGCATAAATGGTTTGACCGGTTTCCTTGACCGCGTGAACCGTGCCAAGCAAAACGCCGCATTCGGCAACGACATACCGACCGGGCTCGCTTTTGAAGAGCAGGTCGCGCCCATGGCGATCGGTAAAGGCTCTGATCAACCGGGTCAACTTTTTATTCAGGTCTCTCAGATCCAGCCGCTGCTCGCCGGACAGTTTGCGATGGGGAATGCCAAAACCGCCGCCTAGGTCAACCAGCTCCAAATCCGGGAACCGTTCAACCTGATCAAGAAGATACGCAGCCGCCCGGAGATAAGGTTCAGGCTCCATGAACAGCGAGCCAATGTGTTGGTTGATACCTACAATCCTAAGCCCATATCGCTCGGCCACACGACCGGCCTGGAACAGCTGAGCACCGGAAATTCCAAACTTGGTCCGCTCACCGGCGGTGACCACCTTCTCATGATGTCCCGCCCCAATACCCGGATTGATCCGAATGGCCACACGACTTCCCGGCAAAATTTTGCCCATGAGCTCCAGCTGGTCAAGAGAATCCAAGCTGGTCAAAATCTGTCGTTCGGCGGCAAATCTCAACTCATCCGCCGAGACATTATTGGGCACAAAGAAAATCTGTTCCGGACGAAAACCTGCCTGCTCCAAGACAACGATCTCACCCGGGGACATGGCATCCGCCGAAAGTCCTTCCTCGCGAATGATTTTCAGCAGATGGAGATTGGAATTGGCCTTGATCGAATAGCTGGCGACAAATCGCGGATAGTCTATGATTCTCAGCATATCCTGACAGCGGCGACGCAAAATACTCTCGTTATACACATAAAGAGGGCTGCCGAATCTGGCCAACAGCTCAGCCGGATCTGATCGACCGAAAAAAGTCTGACCGGCTATGTATTCTGATTCATGCATTTGTTGGTCCTGTCCTCCCCGGATGATAAGATTTTCCTTGGCGGGTTAATAAAATTAAGAAAGCCGCCGCAGGGCGACAAAGCTTGGGTCAAAGCCGTTATTGTCAACAAGTAAGGATTCGGGCGACAAGATGACGCATCGCCTCGCCGCCCACCTTGTTGTTAGTCCGAATCGGATACCCAGAGGCCGTGCAGATTGCAGTACTCGTAGATGGATAATGGGCCGTCGTCCACGATAAAATCAGCTTCCGGAGCTTGCTCCGGTTCAAGATCCACACGCTGGGTCTTGGCGCCCTGCGCAACAAGAATCCACTGGATATAGTGAGCCTCGAGCATCGGATGCGCAACGCTGCTGACCTTGACATGCAGCTTGTTTCCCTGACGCTCGCCAACCGGAAGATGTTTTTCCGTGGCGGCATCCGTCGTGTTGGCGGTTAACAGCTCCATCGGTTGACCACAGCAGATCAACTCGCCGCCACCGTCTTCAACGAGCTCGACCAGATTTTTGCAGATGCTGCAGTAATAAAAAGAACGCTCAAATGTCATAGACAAATCCTCCTTTGAATGGGCCCTTTGAACGGGCCGACTTAACTTAGGGATATTGTACCATATCCGGACTGATTATCCGAATCGTCCGGCGCTTCTTCCGTATTGTTTTCTTGGATTAATTCCTCCGGCGATATTTCTGTCCGAGGCAGATCCGGTTGACTCGGCGCTTCGTCCGGCTGTAAAGAAACAGGGCGCAGCTGTTTCTTTCCGGAAGCGGCTCTCTTGTTTGTACCGGACGGTAAAAGAAAGACGATCAACAAGATCAGCAGACTGGCCAGTGAAACCAACAAACCAATGTTAAACCAAGGAGGAAGGTATTTCATCTTGATGGTGTGATGACCCTCCTCGAGATCAATGCCGATAAAACCTTCGTCCAGTGCGATGACTACGGCCGGTTGGTCGTCGACGGTGATGGACCAGCCTTCATCGTAAGGGACGCTGAGCATGAGAACTCCGGCTTGCCGCGCAGTGATTGCGCCTTCAATCCGTGTGTCGGTGAAACGATCAAGGCGCAAACCATTGTCCCGGATGATCCCATGGGCCTTTTCGAAAGCTTCCTGATCCAAAGCATAGGAATGAAGATTGAACGAACCACTTTTAGAACTGTCGGAAGCATAAAACAGATTGAACTCCACCGAGGTTCCACCCTCGACAAAACCGACATCCACCAGCGTCGATCGCTTGGCATTGAAGTCGACGCGTGTCTCCCCTACCATGACATAACCTCGACTGGGTTTGTTGGCTGCTGTCTGAAAATAAAGATAGATCTGCCCGTCGGTCTCGACTTGGATATTAACTTTCACCGAGGATTCCTGATCGGTATTGGTTCGGGTATAGCTGTAATGGGACGACGTTCCCGTATTGGAAAGGGTCATATTGCCCACATCACCGCTTTGGCGCTCGACAGGCTTAAAGACATCGTCCACTCCGGACAAAGCCATAACCAGACGGTTTTGCGCCTTTAACGGATCACCGGACGAGCTTTGCCAGTCCTTGAGCTCCGGTCGGCCGAGGTAGCCGATCGGAAGCGCATAGGGATTCTTATAGACATCAATCAAGGACTCATCCATCACCAACCGACGCAACCGATCAACGGCATTCCCCGACCGGCGAATCAAATATTTGATGCCGAAAAGGGAATCCAGAACAATCGTTGAGCTTTCGTATTTGTATGAATTGATGCCGTTGCTGTGAAAACCGAGATTTTCAAAGGTTTTGACCGGCTTGGTTGCCATTGTGGATGCAAAAATCGATAAACCGCGGTAATTATACATGAAACCGTCATTAATGGTTTTGGGAGGAACCGCCTCCATACGATAGAAAGTTCCCTTCCCTTCCTCTTCGGCAATCGTGGCGACGGCGGTGCGAATCTGAGCCACCTGCTCCCCCGACATATATCCCTCGCGGCTTGAATAGTATTCGGTGGTATCGATCCGGTGCACCGTCAGCAAGGTGTTCAACGTCAGCTCGGCGATAACCACCAGCAAAATCGCCAAAGCCACGTCGGACGAACGAATTTTCCCGACCCGATCCAGAGTCAGGACCGCCGCGTAAATGATGATAAAAATAATCGTGACGTAAATTGTTTGCAGTTCGACAGCCTTTTCATTGAGTTTCTGCGCCAACAAAACCAAGGCAATGGCGCTGGCGCAGACAGCGCCGATTTGCTTGCCGGTAAACTCCTTAAGTGAACGCAAAGCCGGATAAGCAATGGATAAAATCAGGAAAATGTAAACGAAGGAATTGCGATAAGGCAACTGATTGGGGAAATGTTTTCCGTGCCAGATGAAATTGAGCACATTGATATTAAAGCTTAAAATCAGAAGAAGGATCAGGCCGACATGCAGGAATTTTTGGCGCAAGGGAACCGATTTGGCGAAAAAATAAATGGGAATCATCAGCAAAGCCAGAATTCCGCAATACATATTGGGCATACCGTCGCGGATGGTGGGTGAAACCAGCATGAAATGCTGACCTATATAATCAAACAGTTGAAAATAGTGCGTAACTGTTTTGGGGAAGGCATCATTGGCCGCCGAAGTCAGTTGGAGAGAAAAATAAGTCGGCAACAGCATGATGGCGGACAAGCCGGCCCCAAGCAGCGACAAGCCGGCAAAACGCAAAATGCTGAGCAACAACTTGCCCATTTGGCGAAAAGACTGATAACGAAAAAGACAAATGGGGAAATACAAAACAGTAAAAAGCACGATGAAAAAAGCAATGTAGTAGTTGGTATACAAGATATAGGCCAAGCTTAGGCAGTAAAGCAGACCCCGGCGATCCCGCACCAAACGGACCATTCCCAGCATCATCAACGGAAGAATGAACAATCCGTCCAGCCACATGATGTTCCAGGAATAGGCCAGCGAATAGGCCGATAACGCGTACAGACCGGACACAGCCACCATCTTGTAATTCTCTTCTTGCCAAACGCCGCGCAAAAACACAAAGAAAAACGCGCCGCAAAGGCCGATTTTAATCAGGGTCAGGAGCATGATGGCTTCGGTCACAAAGGCCGGCGGAAATAGAATCAAAATAATGTTGAGCGGGCTGGCCAAGTAATATGACATCAGCGCCCAAAAATTAGTACCCAGCCCCCCGGCCCACGTAAAAAACAAGCTGCCGCCACTGGTCAGCTTGTTGCGCAGTTCCTCGATAAAAGGCGCGTATTGATGATAAAGATCGATGGTCAGGACATTCCGGTTGCCGACCGGAAAAATACCTCTGGTCATATAGCCGATCAACAAAATAAGAGCCGGCAGGCCGAAAGCCACAAAGGCCAGGCGATTGCCGGCAAAGAACCGTCGTGGCTTTTCCATCAGGTTTTGCCTATTGATCCTCATATGTCTTCTCCTTCGGTAACACAAAATCAAACCTGAGAACAAAAATCTAACAACGGCATTATATCACGGGTTTGGCGGTCATCCAAACCTCTGTTGGACAAACCACACCCTCAGGTCGGTATGGCGATCAAGAAAGTCTGCAGCACTCTATAAGATTAGTGGTTAATCAGGTTGATGGTTCCGATGATCGGCAGCGGTGTGCTGGTTCCGTTGACAGCGGATATAATGCCCAAGATAATAAAGATCAGTGCTGCGATACCGAAGATCAACGGTACAATAAAGGTAAATGCCAAAATCGAAGAAACAACCTGCATCAACAGGATCAACAAAGCCTGATTGGCATGGAACTTCCCGTAGGGATTTTTGTAATCGTCAGCCACCAGCGGCAGAAAAAAGAGAATGGGGATAATGTACATGATAACCGCGATGGGTTTTCCCCTCTTGACATCTTCTTGGTCAAACATATCTTATGACTCCTTTGTTTTGGTTAAACAACAATTTCAATTATAGGGATGACTTCCCATTAAAACAAGGTTTAAGAAGCATCGAATTCCTTATCCATCCGACAAAAAACACGTTAAGTCTCGCTTTTCTGATCAGCTTGCGTTATAATCGAAATCGGATTACATCGGGGCGACCGATCGTAATCGGTTCTATTCGATTTGTCAGCAATAAATTCTATTTAGGAGGGACTATTCTATGTCTGCTACCATCGTCGAACCGCACAAATCTTCAATCGGTAACCTAGATGCAAACGTTATGGCTCTGTTGGCCTATCTGGCCACGGGAATCCTGATGTACATACCCTACATCAAATATGTCGCTTGGCTAGCCCCCCTTGTGTTGTTTTTTCTGGAAAAACAAAGTGGGTTTGTTCGCTTTCACGCCATGCAGGCCTTTATCCTGAATGCTGTTAATTTCCTGCTCACCGCGCTGATTGGCGGCATTATCATTGCCAGCATCACTGCCGCTGCTCAAAGAGCCCAAACATGGGAAGACGTCGGCGCTACTCTGGCCGGTGTCGGTATCATAACC
>JAAYNF010000149.1 GCA_012520975.1 Clostridiaceae bacterium
AGGGCTCCCAGCCGGGCGCCAGATCCTCCGGCAGCATGGCGAGCAGTTTGCGGGCCGCAACCGATTCAACGGCCTGGTAAGCTTCACGGATGGTCGGATTGAAATACTTAACCGGCGTGGGCAGATCTCCGGTCAGAATCTCGCTGGCATCATGGTACAAGGCAAAAAGCACGGCCTGACCCTCGTCCACTGGCGGTCTTCCGTCGTCCAGACGTCGGCGCAGGACAGCCAATGCGTGGGCGATGATCGCCACCTGCAGCGAGTGCTCGGAAATGTTTTCCGGTTCCGTATTGCGCATCAGTCCCCAGCGGTTGATGTATCGCATGCGATGAACCATCGCAAAAAAATTATTGCTCATGCTGTCCTCCCGGCCACTATCCGTCGGCTAAAACCAATAAATATCCTCAAAGGATCTGGTGGCAAAAGAATCCGACATTCCGGCAATGTAGTCGACGATTTTTTGCGCGTCAGGCAGATCGGCGGCATAATTGCGTTCGGCTATGTATCGATTAAAGGCTCTGAACACGCGGTTGTCGCTGGAAGCCAGCTTTTCCGGATCCGTCAAGGCCTGACGCAGAGCCTCAAACAATCCTTCGATGACATTGGTCGCCATTTTTTCATAGCGTTTGATTTTATCCGAACGATAAATCCGTTTCACATTGTCCAACAATAGTTCCTGCATGCTTTGGCCGCAGGACGGACTGAGCACGATGGCGTCCCGATCGCGGCTGTTGATGATGATGTCGGTCACCAGGGTATTGATGATCTCGCTGTTGGATTGCCCCAAAGACGAGCGGATGGCCGCCGGCAGTTCATCAAACTCCATGATCCCGGCGCGAACGGCATCTTCAATGTCCCGGCCGACATAGGCGATCTTGTCGGCCAGGCGAACGACGCATCCTTCCAAGGTGGCCGGCATGCCATGATTTTTGGCGCTGTCCATCAACTGATCGGGCTGCTTGTTCCGGTCCGGAATCAAACAGTATTCGCTGTAGCTTTCACCGCAATGGCTGGCAATGCCGTCCCGGACTTCAAAGGTCAGATTGAGTCCGCTCATGTGGTCGGCTCGTGTGGCCAGCACATCAACCACCCGCAAACCGTGCACTTCGTGTTGAAACTGATAATCAGGGTCGATGCGTTGCAGGCATTCGTTGAGCACACGCTCTCCGGTATGTCCGAAAGGTGCGTGTCCCAAGTCATGTCCAAGGGCGATTCCTTGAATCAGATCGGCATTCAGACCCAGCCCCCGACCAATGGTATTGGCAATGTAATTGACATAGATGACATGCTCCATGCGTGTGCAGATATGATCGTTTTGGGGATCAAAGAAAACCTGGGTTTTGTGACGCAGGCGACGGAAATCCAAACTGAAGATAATGCGGCCGACATCCCGTTCGTAGGCCGTGCGAACATCACAGGGCGGGTCATTTTTCCAGACGCGGCCCCGACTATGTTTGCTCTTGGCAGCAAATGCATGCAGAATCCGATCTTCCTGCTCTTCTTTGATTCGCCGCGGTGTCAGGTTTTGTTCTGACATATCATCACCTTCTTTGTCGGTATAAGATCTCCTGATCTTGCTGACTAAGCTATTATATCATGGCCGACATTGATGGCGGCAAGACCGCGGCCATGATTTTTATGGGCAACAGTGTTATGTTATGAGTACCGGCATCTGCAACGGTTGCCGGCATGCCCGCCGCCAGCAAGGTATTATCGGCAGCGGAACTTATGAGGAGGATTTCCCATGAAAACTGTTTTCTTTACCGGCGCTACCGGAGGCCTTGGGGAACGATGCGTACGCACCCTGTCCCGGAGAGGCTGGCAGGTGTTTGCCGCCGGCACCAACAGGGAAAAACTCAAAGAGCTGGAACAACTGCCCCATGTCATTCCTCTGCACGCCAATGTGCGCGACATGAATAGCTTGATGGCAGCCAAGGAAAAGCTGCTTGAATACACCGATCGCTTGAACGCCGTGGTCAATTTTGCAGGAATATCGGCGTTTTCTTCCCTTGTTGAAGGAGAGGCAATACCGCTGATGGAAAAGCTGATCGACATCAATGTACTGGGCACCGCCCGGGTCAATGCCCTCATGATTGATTTGCTGGAAAAAGGACAGGGTCGCATCATCAACTGCTCCTCCACCGCAGGCTGGGCGGCCTCTCAGCCTTTTGCCGGAGCCTACTATGCTTCCAAGCGGGCCATCGAGGCCTATAACGACAGCCTGCGACGGGAGCTGATGTTTATAGGCATCCCTGTGATTAAGATACAGCCCGGCGCTTATCAGACCAATCTGCTCAGCGGCATTGATGATGAATACTTGAAGACACTCGAAAGCACCGCCCGTTATCAGACGGTGCTACGACGCCTTAAGTTTGTGATGGATAAGGTGCTCGGCGCCGCGGGAGACCCACAGGAGCTGGTCGATACCGTGACAAAAGCGCTGGAAGACAAGCACCCGCGACTTCAATACCGCAAGGGCGCCGGCTTTTTGATGTACCTGCTGAGCGCCCTGCCCGGCCGCCTTGTGGACTGGGGTTACCGTACGGTACTGAAGCTGCCTTTGTTGTGACATGATGATTTCAAATTTTTTCCAGTCGGGCCATGCGGGCTAAAAAGCGCTTGATTTCGCCGGAATCAAGTTTGATTTGGAGAATGGCATCACCGGCGACCGGCTCATAGGAAATGATCCGACCGGGTCCAAATTTAGGGTGGCGAACCCGGTCACCTTTTTTAAGGTCAATCGGTTTCTTGGTGTCGGCGGCAGGGCGCTTGCCGCCCCCGGGTTTCGACGCTTCCGGAGGCCGTATTCCCCATGTGGCGGAAAGCCAACCGTCGGTTGACGTTCCGCCGTCCCGGCCGATTTGCTCTCCCTGCCGTGAGCCGCCGATCTCTTCGACCAAGTGATCGGGAATTTCCCGCACGAACCGGGAAACCGGCATGCTTTGCGTTTGCCCGAAAACCAGTCGCTGCCGGGCGGTTGTGATGTAAAGCTTTTCCCGGGCGCGTGTAATGGCCACATAAGCCAACCGCCGCTCCTCTTCGATCGCCTCTTGGTCCTCATAGGCGCGGTAGCCGGGGA
>JAAYNF010000150.1 GCA_012520975.1 Clostridiaceae bacterium
CCGCCGCTGGCGACATTTGGGCGACCATCCGGTTTCAGACTTGGCCGCGCCCCGGAAACTGGGCATCCAAGCGGAACGATGGTGTCCGGCGGAGTTGACGGAGTACGAGGAACGGGCGTATTGCGCCTTGGGCGACGTGGTGGCGGCCTCGCGGCTGGCCGGGACGATGCGGTGCGTACGGATAGGAGGGGGACAGGAATCCGCGCTTGAGAAAGACACGAATGGGGATAAGCATGCTGACGGAGATACCCAAGAGTCTTCCGACGAGAGATTGGCGGCGGTTCGGAGTATGGCGGCGAATATCGGGGCGCCGTTGCTGGTGGCGTTTGTACTGTTCGTGCTACGGCGGGCGCGGGAGGCGGGAGTGCAACGGTTGTATTTTCTGTCGCGTCGAGGCGAACTGCCGCTGAAAATTGCCAGCGTGTTTCAGGAGGATTTCCCCGAGATTGAGTTGCGATATCTTTATGCATCCCGCTGGGCTTGGCGGCCGGCAGCCTATGGCCGCTGGTGCCGGGAGTTATGGGATGATTTGATGGATCCGTGTTTCCCGATGGATTTACGGAAGCTGCTGAACGTGTTGAGGCTTGGGGGAACCGGGATTTCGAATGATTTCTTGGCGCACTTTTCCCGGGAAGACAATGCTGACGCCATGTTTGAATGGTTGTCGCAGCCAGCTGTGACTGCCGCCATCAATCAAGGTCTAACAGAGCGTCGCAAGTTGGTTCTGGCGTATCTGGACCAAGAAGGACTATGGGAAAGAGAACGCAGCGCCCTGGTGGACGATGGTTGGTCGGGCAAGACCCAGCGTGATTTGCGCTGGCTACTGCAAAGCCGGGAGGTAGTGCCGGATTTACAGGGATTTTTCTTTGGATTATCGCAGGAACGTCTGCCCCAGAAAGAATGTGGTCTCCAGCATGTGTTTTTGGATTATGATCGGGAGGGAGCCGTGCCGGGTAGCCCTGTGCGCCTGTTGATCTGGCGTCATCTCATACCTGAGGATTTGTTTATGTGCTCTGCCGGGGAACGCTGCGTCGGATACAGTCAAACGGGCAAGCGCATAGAGCCGATTTTTGTAGAGCAACCGGAGGGATGGCGACCTCGAAGTGTTTCGACTTGGCATCAGACGGTATTGGCATTCGCCCGAGAATGGCAAACAGCCGGAGCATCTTCTGCAAGTACGTTGCTGGAACGAATTGCATTGGCCAATGCCGCTGGGTTTCTGCAGGCACCGCCGCGAGAATGGATGAGATGTATCGAGAACCTGGATCTACGCGTGGGTGTTATGGAGGGGGGTAGCATTCCCTTGATCAAGCGATTGAGTCTGCGCGATGTAGCGAGGGAGCAGAATTGGGCAGGTTCCGCCGCAGCATTGGGGCGGTGTGGCTCGTATTGGCCGGAAGGATCGCTGGCTATCTCGGGAAAGTGGATCAAGGCCTTGGTTTGGGCGAAGCGGCATGGCTGGAAATGGGTGCTCGGACGAGCCCTGCAGGGGTAGATGGGTTCGAGAGTTAAAGGTAAGGTGTAATAGACCACGGGGCGGCAACCGTATTTTCGGATTTATGGTCGTCGCGCCCGCGGGGCGCGGGGGCTGTCGCTGAAGGGGCCGACCCATCGAAACCGGCTACAGAAACCCCAAAGCTGTTCCAATCGCCCCGGTCTTTGCCGATATTACGGCAATTCGTCCAGCTTCAAGAGCCGGCTGCCTGTTTTGCCGGGATAATAGGTCAAATATCC
>JAAYNF010000020.1 GCA_012520975.1 Clostridiaceae bacterium
CCGTTTCTTGACAGTTTCTTTCAGACGGTCACCATGCTGGGCGAGGAATATTTTTACTTCGTCGTGCTGGCACTTGTCTTCTGGTGCATTGATAAGCGTTTCGGGTATAAGCTTTCCTTCGCGTTTCTGTTGAGCAGCGTGGTCAACGGCGTGGTAAAGAGCATTGTCAACGCCCCACGGCCTGTTGGCACGGAGGGAATACGCAGTCTGCGGGTCGAAACAGCAACGGGGTCGTCCTTTCCCAGCGGACATACGCAGAGCATCACCTCATTTATGGTTTCGCTGATGAAGCAGCTTCGCCGTGGTTGGGTGTATGCGATCGGCAGCGTCCTGATACTGCTGGTGGCGTTGTCGCGGCTGTACTTGGGTGTCCATTGGCCGATTGACGTAGCGGGCGCCATCGTGCTTGGCACGCTTTCCGTGTTGCTTGCGGACTTTGCTTTTGAATATGCGGATCAAAAGGGAATTAAATGGCTGAACCTGCTGCTTCTCATACCTGTAGCGGCTGCTGCGGTAATCTGGCAAGACTTCGCTGATTTTGTGAAATCCGCCGCCACCATCAGCGGTTTTTTGATCGGATATTCATTGGAGACCAATTTCATCCGGTTTGACGTCAAGGCGCCCGTTTGGAAACAGGTCGTGAAATTTATATTGGGTATCGTCGTTGTGCTGGTGCTAAAGGAAGGGCTCAAGCTGCTTTTCCCACAAGCACCTGTTTTTGATTTCCTCCGGTATCTGATACTCGGTTTATGGATAACCGTGGGTGCGCCGTTGATCTTTGGCCTTTTCAAGCTGAGTGATACGGCATTCAGGCACAAGACAGACAATTAGGCCTTTATCCCCAAGCTGCCATAAAACTCGATCGCTTTTTGTAAATCGGTTTCATCAGGGTGACCCTTTGAAATGCCGCCTAATAATTTAAAAGGCCCATAGGTATCATATCCGCGGCATCCATATTCACCAAGTATCTTTGCATTCTTCATATCAGCAATTCTGCGTGCTGCATGACAATAAATTTTTCTTTTAAAACCATATGTGTAAAGGAAAAATACCGCCTTACCCTCCGGCAACTTTTCGTCCATAATTTTAAGCATCTGCGGGTAAAATTTGCCAAATGCGATTCCGGTTGCAAATCCGATGCGATCAAACTCAGACAAATCAAAATCATGGTCCTTGATTCCGTTGATTACCGTGACGCCATATTTTTCAGAAATCGCATCCACCAATTTCTTTGTATTTCCATGATGTATTGACACATATACAATCGCCGTCTTCAAAATCGTCTCCTTCATTGCATATCACCTCAGCAAAAAACCTTACCTGCTGCTTGCTTGTTCTTTCTCTCCATAATAGTTTTATTTGTACATTTCTTCAAAGCCGGGCAGTTCGACACCGCCTACTTTATTTAAGCTGTCGAGGGCGGTTGCGCGAATCTTGCTGGCGGAAACCGTAAAGATCGTATTTCCGATATAAGCGCCGCGAGTGATCATATCAAAGCTCCAGAAAGCATTCCATTCGCGGTCCGTCAGTTTGACAGCCGGGCCGTTCGGGTCAGCCATCTTGTCAAAGTGGGAAATTGAGCCGCGCAGCTCGAGCTGGCTGGCCGCATTGACCGAAAGGATCAGGAAGCCCTGGAAATTGGGATTGCCATACTCGTGAACGCCGTTGGTCTTTTCGTAAAGGGCGGCCGGGAAAGCGATCAGGTTCTTTTCGAGGGAAAACAGCAGCGGTTTATGATTATAAAGCAGTTCTGAGTGGGAACCGCGGCCGCCGAGAACAATGGTTGAAAGTTCCCGCGGGTTGTTGAAATCGGCGATGTCGAAGAGTGAGACTTTCAGACCGCCGTTATAGGCGTTTTCATCTTTGACGGTCACATCATAGCCGAATCCGAGAAGTTTGTTCTCATCGTAAGGATGCAGGTAGGTGCTGTAGCCGGGGATCTTGAGCTGGCCGAGAACCTGAGGGCCGGCAGGGTTTTTCAGATCGATGACGAAGAGCGGGTCAACATTACGGAAGGTTACGACATAGGCTTGATCGCCCATGAAACGAACCGATTTGATGGTTTCACCGGGAGCCAGTCCGGTCACCTGTCCAACAATCTTCATGCCGGTATCCAGAATGTACAGATTGTTTTTCG
>JAAYNF010000151.1 GCA_012520975.1 Clostridiaceae bacterium
AGATTCTTGAAGATATCGTTGTTGAGGAAGCTCATGGCGCTGTTGACCCGGTCGATCACATAGAAAGTCAGCATCATGACAGAGATGATTATGCAGATATGCGGCAGCACTTTCTTAAGCATATGCAATACTCCATTGATCATTTATTCGCCGATATAGATGATATCGCTGACTTTGCGCCCGTCACGGTAGGGCCGGTTGACCCAGGCATCCAAAAAGACCATGACCGCCGATTGACCGCCGTCCAGGTTGTAGGCGGTTTTACAGCCGAGGTCATAGAAAAGCCCGGATAGTTCGGTCAGGGTCATGCCGGATGAATAGCCGGGCTGGCGGCCATCAACCAATACAAAGCAGTAATGCCCGGGTTCGAAGCAGCCAATCGCTGCTCGGGGGTTCCTGGGATTGACCCGGCTGTTGAAGGTGGTCATCGGCTGGCCGTTATCCAGGAGCATGGGCCCAAAAGACCAGGCTTGCCAGGCTCCGTTGACCTTGATCATTTCGATGTCGAATTCGTCGCCGGTGAAGGTTTCCATGCTGCCGTCATTGCCGATGACCAGTACATCTTCATAAACATTTTCCCGGTAAAGCCGGCCATTGCGGATGACAACGCCATGATCGCGTATTCCGTAATAATCGCCGGTTATTGCCAGGATCGCATTGTTCTCGATGGCCATATCCAGGACTTCGTCCGATATCCCATGGCCATAGTTGCCGCCGGCAAAGGCAGTCCGCAAATATTGCAGGTCCCGCAGATAGAAGTCGGCGACATAATAGGTGACGTCGCCGGTCCGGACTTTAGATACGGAAATGTTGATGTTTTCGCTTTTATAGGTGGACGCGGTTTTTTCAACAGCGCCGTCAGTGAATTTATCGGCGAATTTTGCACCCCAGGCTCCGCGTTCGGTTTCAGCCGGCGTTGTTTCCGCAGTCGGGTCTGTTTGGGTTGATATGGGGGTTGATGTGGTGGTGGCGGTCGGCAAGATCTGCCCGGAGGTCTTGATGTCCCGGGGCAGGACGTGGTGAAAAAGCGCGAAGACCACCAGACCAATCCCGATCAGCAGGATATCGATGGCTATCACCAATGCCAGAGGTAGGTTTTTCCGCCTTTTTTCCGGTCGTTGAACGGTTGCGGGGCAGCTTTTGCTTCTTCGGGACGGATCGGAAGAGTTCATTTTCAGGCCTCTTCTTGTTCATGTCTTATGACAAGTTTTACACATTATATCACCATATGGAATATCGGTGAACTTGCTGTTTAACGTTGCTGACAGTAAGGTGCAATTTCGCATTGCAGAGAGGCGGGCGCTATGATAGATTGCATTTGATTAAAACCGTAACTCAATCTCGAAAGGTTGAATGATACATGGGCTTGCCGGACATCCTGATTCCCGCTTACAAACCGGACAATAAAATAGTGGATCTGGTCGGACAGCTGTACAGCGCAGGATTCGATGACATCATTATCGTTGATGATGGCAGCGGGCCGGAATATTCCGACATTTTTTCCCGGGCAGGCAAACTTGGTTGCACAATTTTGCGCCATGGTATCAACATGGGGAAAGGAAGGGCGCTGAAGACCGGCTTGAACTATTGCCTGACCACCGGCAAGGGTGAATTCGGCATCATTACAGCGGATGCTGACGGCCAGCACACACCGGCTGATATCCGAAAAATAGCCGACGCCATGACCGCTCAGCCAGAGGCTCTGGTTCTGGGGGTCCGCAATTTCACCGGCAAAGTTCCGTTGAAAAGCCGGATGGGCAACAACATCACCCGGTTTTTCTTCCGCCTGATCCACGGCAGCGATGTCCGCGACACGCAGACCGGACTGCGAGGGCTTCCGGCGCGCCATATGCCGCTGCTGCTGTCCTTGCCCGGCGAGCGCTACGAGTATGAGATGAATATCCTGCTGGAAGCCCACACGCACGAAATCAGCCTAGTGCAGATCCCGATCGACACCATCTACATTGAGGGCAACCGCTCGTCCCATTTCAAAGTTTTGCAGGATTCTGCCAGAATCTATGCCCTTCTGCTCAAGTTCATCGCCTCATCACTGATTGCCTCCGGTGTCGACTATCTGCTTTTTTTCCTGATGAACATCATTTTCCCCGGCCAGCTCATCTTCAGTGTCGCAGTAGCCCGCGCAGGCAGCTCCTTCGTCAATTACCTGATAAACCGCAACATGGTTTTCAAGCGCAAACAGGCAGGCTTTTCTTCAATTGTCCGTTACTACATCCTGGCGGCCCTCATCATGCTGGCCAGCTACGTGCTGATCAGGGTTTTCAACCAAGGCCTTGGGATCAATCTATATGTTTCCAAGCTCATAACCGACAGCCTGCTTGCTTTTGTCGGTTTTTTCGCCCAGCGGGAATTGGTCTATCGGCGCTGATTCGCTAGGTTCCTGTTCCGGCGCAAGGACTTTTCAAACGCCTGTACAAATCACCAAAAAGGCATTAGAGTAGAAAGCAAAAGCAACCAGAACAAGCTGAGATACATCGATTGAACAGGAGAGTATCTATGAAAGAGTTCACCGATTTCACATTTCATATGTATACGGAAATTGTTTTCGGCAAGCAGACCGAGAAAAGAGCAGGCGAGCTGATTCGCAAGCATGGCGGCACGAAGGTCATGTTGGTTTACGGCGTCGGCAGCATCAAAAAGAGTGGTTTGTACGATACGGTCGTGCAGTCGCTGCGGGATAGCAGCCTGGATTTCATTGAACTTGGCGGGGTTCAGCCGAATCCGCGCCGCTCTCTGGCCGAAAAGGGCCTCAGGATGGCTCAAGATGCGGGCGTCGACTTCATGCTCGGCGTCGGTGGCGGCAGCTCCATCGATACAGCCAAGGCGATCGCAATGGGGCTCGTCAATGATGGGGAATTCTGGAAATTTTACAGGGGCGTCGAACCTAAGAAAATGGCGCCTGTCGGCACGATCCTCACCTTGTCCGCGTCCGGCAGCGAAACCAGCCGGTCCAGCGTCCTGCTCGACGATATCGAGACCCACCGCAAGTACGGCTTCATGTGGGATGTCTGCCGTCCTGTCTTCGCAATCATGAATCCGGAGCTTACCTACACCGTGTCGCCGTTCCAGACCGGCGCCGGATCGGCTGACATCTTCGCCCACACCGTCAACCGCTATTTTATGTCGCCCGCCAGCCACTTGGGTGATCAGTATGCCGAGGGCACACTGCGCACGGTCATCAAATATGCGCCTATCGCGCTCGCCAATCCGACGGATTACGAGGCACGGGCCGAGTTGATGCTGTCCGGATCCTTCAGCCACAACGATCTGACCGGCATCGGCCGGTCCAGCATGAAAAAGGGCTGCGAGCATGCGCTGGAGACCCAGCTGAGCGGCACCTATGACACAGCGCACGGCGCCGGTCTCGCGGTCGTCATGCCCGCCTGGCTTCAGTACCTGGTAAACCATGGCAAGCCGATGCATGTCGAGCGGGTCGCCCGGTTTGCGATCAACGTGTTTGGCGTGACGCCCGATCCATCCGACCCGAAAGCGGTCGCGAATGAGGGTCTGAATCGCTTCCGGTCCTGGCTCACCTCAATCGGAATGCCGATCACGCTGAAGGATCTTGGTGTACCGGTGGAGGACCTGCCCGAGGTGATCGCGAAATGCAACAGCAATGACCAGGGCATCATCGTCGGCTTCCTGGATCTGGACAAGAACGCTGTGGCTGAGATTTTCACGTCCGCGCTGCAGTGACTGCATCCAACTTGTCGCACAGATGCACAAAAGGACTCCGGCGTTGTATCACTGCCGGAGTCCTTTGACTTTAAGGGCTTCTGGTGTTTTAAACGGCATTCTGATGCCTGTCAATGCGATCTATCCTTTCCGATCGCCTGTTGTTTTGCCAACCAATCAAAGAAGGCTGCGCATATAAGCTTGATGTCTGCGGACATATTCGATCTCATCAACCCAGCCGGCCATGTTCATGCGACGGTTGCCTTCAAATTCGGAAGCGACGTAACCTTTGTACCCGCCTTCCTTGAGGGCCTTGAAAATCCTCGGATAATCCATGTCATCAGGACAGTCGTTTTCGTCGAGATCGTAGAACTTGGCATGAACATAGACGAGCTTGGAAGCGAGATCCTTGAGATCCTTGAACAGTTTGTCGAACGGAGGCTTTCTGCCGATCATGTGCATCGAGAATTGGATGGCTTGTTTGGTCACATCGTTCGGGCGCATCTTTTCGATTTCTGCGCTGACGGCTTCATACACGAAGGGAACGTTGGCGAAGTACGCTCCACGCTGCTTGGATCGGAAAAACTCCAGGATTTCCTTCTGAGCGCCCCGGCTTGTGTAATCCACGATATCCGCGGTGCTCATGCAGTAGCTGAATGTAGAGAAGTCAGGAGCCAGTCCGAGGAAGGGCAGATTGGTTCTTTCCGCAAGCTCAATGTATTTCTGCTGATAATCAGCGCCGACACCATCATGAGTATGAACCTCGAGAGCCAGCGTGACGCCGAGATCCGCGGCCACGGGGAGCAGACGCTCGATGATGCCATAGTCGGTGAGCTTATAGCCGGCTATAGCCTTGGGACCGATGTGCTCTTCATGGAGCAGCTTGACCATGGGGATGCCGAGCTTCTTTGCAGCTTTGATGTACATGACGCCGCGTTCGAACATCTCGTCATCGGTGAGCTGTTTGTTCTTCCACATCGCACGGTCAGACCAGTGCTCGAAGCACACGCCCTTCACACCGTAGCGGTACTGCAATCCGACGAAGCGATCCGCAAATTCATCGGAGATATACGGCCATTCGGGGATCATCGTATCGCCGAGAACTTCAATGCCTTCAGCGCCGGAACCTGCTGCCGCCGCGATCGCGCCTTCAAAATCCAGACGCTTAAAATAGTAATTGTCCTGATAACTATAGAGAGATACAGCAAATTTGATATCTTTGTAAGCCATTTTATCATTCACCTCCGAATCATGCGAAGGTCAGGTCTTTTTCACAGACCGCAACCATTGTAGGCGTATAGGAACGACGGGTCTTCAGCGTGAGCTTCACGTGATGTCTGCCCTGGGGGATCCCGCCATCCTTCAGAACGATAACGCGCAGATATTCTCCAAAGGGCCAGTAGAAATCGGTCGGGAAATCATCCTGGAGAATGTCGGTGTAAGGGAACTCTTTCCCACTGATTCTGAGGATCATGTCAGCCGGGTCAATCGGTTCCCCATCCACCTCAAGAGCAATTTCCTCGACACAGCTGAGAGGAAGGCCTCTGTAGTAGTTGATGGTAATGTCTACGCCGTAACCGTACTTTTTACCATGCTCCCACATGTTCCGGCAGTCATGCTCGGTCAGAATATGGCTATCGTACATAAATCATTTCACTCCCTCTTGATGATATTTAGTCAGATTGCACTGTTATAGCGTACATTTCAGGGTAGTGTCTGTCAATAGACGTTCGCAGCTTTGTTCACCGCTTATCTTGTTGTGTTGCTTGGTTGCCTGGCCGGATATTTTAAATACTGGGAAAGGTGGTTTTCATCTAGTAGAATTGTCTTATCAAGTCCCAAAACACTTGCAGATTGCGGTAGGGCTTTAGAGTGGATATGGCAATGAAAAAATTAACCGGCACACTTTTATTTTTTGTTTTCTGTATTTTTGTATGTGTCGGTTGCAGTAACAAAACCGGCGAAATTGCTGAAACTGTTGTAACCGAAGCATGGTCTGCAGGTTTTGTTTCACGAGACACAGCAACCATGGCTCCACCTTCCGAAGAAGATTCGACCGTACCGGATAAATCATCTTCATCCGATGATCGGATGAATGATTTAACGGAACGTGACTCTGATGTACCGTTTGCGAGCAATGATGACGAGCACATCCGCTCCCGCTCCGAGTATGGCGTATTTATCGGTATAAACGAGAAAGAATCCGACAGACTGGAACAATATAAACTTGTTGTAATTGAGCCGTCGGAGTTTTCTGCGATGTATATTGAGAAATTACATGCTGCCGAAAAAACAGTGTACGGCTATCTGAATATTGGTTCTGTCGAGGAATACCGCTTCTATTATGACCAATTTCAAGAACTCTTTCTCGGTGTTTATGACGATTGGCCGGATGAGCAATGGATTGATGTTGCTTCTCCCAAATGGCAGAACTTTATCATTGACGAGTTAGGGAAACAATATGCGGATATGGGACTCGACGGATTGTTTTTGGACAATGCAGATGTCTTCTACTATCATCCGGCAGAGGATATATTTCTGGGGCTTTGCGCAATTATGCAAGGGTTGAGAAAATATGATCTGAAACTCATAGTAAACGGCGGCGATTGTTTTGTTTCAAAATGCATGGAAAAAGGTATCGCCTTGACCCTATTCGATGGGGTTAATCAGGAAACAGTATTTACCAGCATCGATTTTGAGAATCAGAGCTATGGAGCACAGTCAGAAGAAGAAACTGCTTATTTTAAAAAGTATCTTGCGAAAGTAAAAGAATACGGATTATCCGTCTGTTTGCTGGAATACGAGGCAAATCGGTCTCTTTCAGGCAAGATCGATGCCTATTGCTCAGAAAATAATTTTCTTTGGTACAATGCAAACGGAATTGAACTGCGATAAATACTCATCATATTAAAAGATTAACCGGTCTTTGAAATTTTACTAATTTTTATCCGATAAAATAATTAATGAATGAGATATTTCCCTCCAAATCCGTAGTATATATATAGGGAAGGCAGAAAGGATGGCAAAATCTTGGACGATAGTAAGATCATTGAATTGTTCTTTGAGCGCTCAGAACAGGCAATCATCGAACTGTCAAAAAAGTACGGTTCAATATGCAACCGAGTTGCCAATAACATACTGAATAACAGGCTTGATTCCGAAGAATGTGTGAACGACGCTTATTTCGCCGTTTGGAATGCAATACCGCCTCAAAAACCGGATCCGCTATTAAGCTATGTTTGCCGTATTGTTCGTAATCTCGCCATCAAAAAGTATCACGCGAATACCGCGTTGAAGAGAAATAGCATTTATGACGTTTGCTTGGATGAAATCGTGGATTATTTTCCTTCGGCATCCTCTGTGGAGGAGGAGGTTGACGCACGCGAAGCCGCTGAAACTATTGACAAATACCTTGAAACGCTGGATCAGCAAAGCCGAATCATGTTTGTCAGGCGCTACTGGCACTCCGACTCGATCGGAGATCTTGCAAAGCTCTTTCATATAAGCAAACATGCCGTTTCGGTTCGTCTTTCCCGAATCCGGAAAAACCTAAGGAAATATTTGATTAAGGAAGGAGTGCCTTTATGAAAAAAGAAAAGATCTCTGAAATCATCGGCAAAATCGATGAGAAATATATAGATGAAGCAACCATGTATGCTGTTGACCGGGCTCATGGTGAGAGTAGTTATCATGCCATGCCTGGAATAACATCAGAAAAACAAACGCGCAGGATCAGATGGCGCGTTGTGGCGGCATGCTTGGTGTTGTTGATTGTTATGGGATCAACAGCGGTTGCCTTCGCTGTTGAGGCAAAAGAATACAATACCGCTGTCGCCTTTTTCGAAGAAAATGGTCTGTCTGCAGGCAGTCTGAGCCGTTCGGAGGTGAAAGCCGTCTACCGGGACATCACTACCCGGCGCTTCACCTACGAAAAGACAGTGGATGTTCTTCGGCGAACCATCCTCGGATTGGAGATTCAACAAGATAAACCCACGCCTGAGGAGTTGGCTGTATTGTGGGATAAAAACGTCTGGATGAACTCGTTGTCCCGAACCGGAATCAACTCCGGAATCAGCTACCGTAAAGATTTCCGATATATACTGAATGAACAGCGGGAGCTTGATGTCCTCGAAAAAAGTATCCTGGAATGCTATCGGGGCGGAAGTTTGCTTTGGACTGCGGAGTTCGCGGATTTCTATGTTGACGACAGTTCGTATACGGTCGACGGTACCGCGGTATGGGGGCGGAGTTCAAGCGATGCCTGGTCCCCAATACAGAGATCTTATGGGTGGATAGCCCGTGTAGATGATGAAGGAACGGTGATGTGGACACATTGTCTCAATCACGGTTTTGATCATGAGTATATTGCAGCTGTGGTGAGTAACGGCGACGGCACATGGGCTGTCATCAGCCGGGGCGATCTAAAGTATCTTTGCCTCAGTTGCTATGACATCGGCGGAAATGAGTTAAGCTTCAAAAAGACCGAAATAGGAAATCTGGGTATTTGGAACGCTGCGCGTCTGGGAGATGGTTATATTGTTCAAGTTGGAAACCTGCTGTCTCGTGATACCGCGTTGCTGTTCAAGTTGGATCGTGAGGGCAATGTGCTCGACAGCTTTACGTATGAAGGAGATGACTGTGACTGCCATCTCACCGATATGGTGGAGTTCGGCGGGCAGGTATATCTTTCTGCATACGCTGTCCCTAAACAAAATGACACGCGCAAACGATATGAAATCAACGACATACTTGATTATGTGTTTTCAAAAGAGAATCACGGATGGGATATTTCCAGCGAGGAATTAACGCTGCTGGTGCGAGATGTTTACACAGCGGTTCTGCTCATGTGCGACCCGGCAGGTGGAACGCCAAAGACATTCTATTCTGTGCAAGGTTCACTGGGTGGCAGGTTGTCGGTAAATGATGCGGGGCAATTGGAATGGGATGTCGAGAGCATAACATCGACTCACTACTCTCCTGCTACCAGCTCATTTACAATTGGCGGAATCTGCAAAGTGTTCCGTTACAGCTTCGATGCGGCAGGCAATCTAATCCGGCAGGTTGACACCGGAGAAGCGGTGCCGTATCGAAGATAATAAGGCCAAAGATGTCATGTTGACATTATTTGCTTTATTGATTCCTTTCCGAAATTCGTTTGTTCATTTTTTTGGCGAGTCTCTTTTGGTGTGCGTAAAAGAACAACCAGATAGCAAAGGCAATTACAATTTCGACGACGATGGTGACGATTATCGCAAGAGCACCTTTTTCTGTCGGAATCCATCCGACAAGAAATGCCGTGATAATCATGACAACGCACCCAATCCCCATGTGAATCAGTGTTTGAATCGGAAGGGA
>JAAYNF010000152.1 GCA_012520975.1 Clostridiaceae bacterium
AACGAATTGCCGTTTTAGGGATCGGGATCAGCAATCGCCCGCTGATCCGATACATCTCGGATCTGGGTGGCCACATCACGGCTTTCGACAAACTGCCGGCAGGGGATCCGGTCTTGCGCGAGACACGTGAAGCGTTTATTTCGGAGGGTATTGACATTAATTGGCGTACCGGGCCGGATTATCTTCAGGATCTTAAGGGATTCGATCTGATTTTCCGTACTCCCCAAATGCGCTGGGATCTGCCGCAATTGCGAGCCGAACGCGAACGTGGCGCCATCATTACTTCGGAAATGGAAGTTTTCATGGAATTGTGTCCTGCCCGGATTTTCGGTGTGACCGGCAGTGACGGGAAGACCACGACCACGACCTTGATCAGCCTTATGCTGCGCCAAGCCGGATATCGGGTCCATCTGGGCGGGAACATAGGGATTCCGCTGCTGGACCGGATTGATCACATCCGACCCGAGGACATGGTTGTTCTTGAGCTGTCCAGTTTTCAGCTGATGAGTATGCGGATCAGTCCGGAAGTTGCCGTTGTCACCAATGTTTCTCCTAATCATCTTGATGTGCACAAGGATTATCAGGAATATATCGATGCCAAACGGAACATCTTGGCCTATCAACCTTTCTACGGCCGTTTGATTCTCAATGCGGATAATTATGAAACAAAATCATATAATTCGGATGCTCGCGGTGAGGTCATCTGGTTTTCACAACGCGATCAAAGCATTCAAACCGGCTGTCTGGCTATTGATGGCCAGCTGGTCTGGCGGCAACATGATCAGGAGATCCCTTTTTTGGCCAGCGACGATATCAAATTGCCCGGCCGGCATAATGTCGACAATTACTTGGCCGCCGCCGCCGCCGTATGGCCCTATGTTAAACCGGCGGACATCGGAACCGTCGCAATGACCTTCGGTGGCGTTGAGCATCGTCTGGAATTGGTTCGGGAGCTGTCCGGCGTCCGCTACTACAACAGCTCGATTGACACCAGTCCGACCCGAACCAAGGCGGCGTTGCGCGCCATGGCCGATCGTAATGAACGTGTGGTCCTGATCACCGGTGGACAGGACAAAAAATGTGATTATACCGGATTGGGTGAAGCCATTGTTACGGTTTCGGATCGTATTATTCTTTGTGGTTCCAATGCCGACCGGATCGAGAAGGTGCTCCGGCGTGAAGCGGCGTTTAAGGGTATTCGCTTTGAGGATCTGACCATTTATCGTTGTCAGGACTATGAAGATGCTGTTAACCGGGCCAAAGCTTTGGCCAAGCCCGGCGATGTTGTTGTCCTTTCACCCGCCGGTACCAGCTATGACCGGTTTCGTCATTTTGAGGAGCGGGGAAATTTGTTCAAAGACTTGGTCAACAGGCTCTCTCCGGAAGATGAATCTGATTCGGAGCAAGCGAATGAAAGACAGATCTGACTTGACCATCCGACGGATCCTTTTGGGTATTGATCAGGAGGCGATTCTTGAAGTCACTAAGCTTATTGATTAAACCCGCATCGGGTTCCTGCCAGCTTCGTTGTCGATATTGCTTTTATAAGGATATTACCGAGTCGCGCCAAGTCGGCAACTACGGTCTGATGAAACCCGACACCCTCGATTGCCTTGTTTCCCGTGCAATTAAGGAAACCGATGAAACTTGCAGCTTTTCCTTTCAGGGGGGGGAACCCACTTTGGTTGGAATTGCTTTTTATCAGCAACTATTGGAGCTGCAAAATTATTATAAAAAGAAATACAACAAGAATCGTCTGCGGATCAATAATGCCGTTCAAACCAATGGAATGCTTTTGGATGCTGATTGGTGCAGGTTTTTTGCTCAAAACAAATTCTTGGTCGGTCTGTCATTGGACGGGGACAAGACTATTCATGATCTTAACCGGATTGACCAAGCAGGAAAAGGAACGTACAATCGCGTCATGCATGCCGCTCGACTTATGAATGAATACGGTGTGGAGTACAACATTCTTTGCGTCGTTACTCGAGAATTGGCACGCAGAGCCAAACGCATCTACCGGTCTTTGGTGAAAAACGGTTTTGGCTATTTGCAATTTATTCCCTGCATTGATGATTTTGATGCAAACCCCGGAGCAAGTCCTTATTCCTTGACCGCCGAACGTTTCGGTGAGTTCCTGATTAACTTGTTTGAGGAATGGTATCAGGATTTCCGGCAGGGGAATTATATCAGCATCCGCCATTTCGACAATTGGATACATATGCAAAACGGCCGTCCGCCGGAAACCTGCAGCATGAGTGGACGATGTACGTGCTATGGTGTAATCGAAGCCGACGGGAGTGTTTATCCGTGTGATTTTTATGTCTTGGATGCTTGGCGATTGGGCAATTTGCATGAGAGTTCTTTGAGCGAGATGTTGACAAGTCAGCGGGGCAGACAGTTTGTGACAGATTCATTGCCGGTGGCCGATGAATGCCGTTCTTGCCCTTATTATGAGATCTGTCGCGGTGGTTGTCGTCGCGATCGAGAACCGTTGGATACGGAGAATGGTACCTTAAATCGATATTGTCAGGGATACAAAGCTTTTTTTGAGCACGCATTGCCACGATTGCAGCAAATCGCCCGGACGGTTCGGTATTAATTTTTTGACGTAATTCAACCAAAGGATAAACTGTAGGTATAGTAGAATCCCTGTAGCACAACAAAACCCGGCTCCTTGCGAGTCGGGCTTCGTTGCATCAATCACCGATGATGAGGTGGTGGGGGAAGGTGGATTCGAACCACCGAAGTCGTCGACAACAGATTTACAGTCTGCCCCCTTTGGCCTCTCGGGAACTCCCCCATATCCGATGAAGTTTTTTGTGTAGTTTGGTGGGCCTTCAGGGACTTGAACCCCGGACCGACCGGTTATGAGCCGGCTGCTCTGACCGACTGAGCTAAAGGCCCATCAACTTGCCATTTATGTTCAGCTACCATAGAGCGACAAAAGAGAGTATAAGGGATAAAACAGCTTAAAGTCAAGGGTTTTCACCAAAAAGACAGTAGAAAAGACAGTAGATCATAATTTTCCAGCAAAAAGATGACCGCTCCACTGACAAGCGCCACTCCGAAAGCAATAAGATGGGCCGCGCGCTGTGAATGGCGCAACATCTTGTTGCCGACAAATTGCGAGTCGCCGATCAAGGCGATGGAGCAAGCCGCCAATGCCGCAAAGGGCATGGCGCCGGGTGTATCAGCCAAAGAGAAATATAGGGATGTAAAAGCCAAGGAAGCGCCGGTACCGGGTATCAGACCGACAATGGCGCCGGCGATCACAGTCAAGTATCCTCGGCCGGCAAATAAGCTTCCCAAGCGTTCGGGACCGATGATGCTGACCAAGGAATCGACCAGAAAGGTCATCAAAAAAATGAATAATATGACGGTGGCGCAGGTTTCGGCAAGATCACCAATGGCATCGCCCAGATCCTCAAATTCATGTTCGAAGATCTTTCCGAATTCTCGGGTGGTGACCTGTACAATCAGGTGATAGATCAAAACAACAAACAAAGCCAACATGGCCAGCCAAGAGACGTAGGGGATGGCCAACGCGACCTGCTTATTCATGTCGACAATGTTTAAAGTCGCCAACAGGCTTAAGAGAACGTGAATGAAGAAAGCCGCCGCAAAAAAGATCCAGAAGGCCGAGCCCAGAACATGGTAACGAAAATGGTGAAGTTTGTGTCGAAATTTGTCGGGCAGTTCATGAAAATTTTCGTCGGCCTCAACGGCTTTGCTGTCGACGGAACAAGCCGCGTCTTTTTTGCAGAGCTCTTCTTTCCATCGGTTTGCAAACTTGCTCCTGTTTACGATGCCGCCGGTAACAAGGGCCAGAACAAGCTTGATAACGACCAACAAAACCCAGGCCAACGGATTAAAGACCAGAATCAGATAGGTTGCCTCTTCGCCGAAACCGATGATGCCGGCAAGAAGCGAACCCAAGCGGATTGAACCCCGTCGATAAAGGTTATATTGAAACAACAGGGTTCCATCAACCGGAATGATCGTAAGCCCTGCCATGACAATCGGTTTGTCAAGCTTTTTGATTTCAATGAAGTGACGCAGTCTGTCACCGTAGCGATAATCAAGAATACCAAAAACCAACATCAGAACAGCCATCACTGAACCGACTTCAAAGATTGCGGTCTGAGCGCTGGCAAATGCGATTCTGAACAGTTCGTCTACCATGCTTTTCCTGTTCCTTGTCTATCTGGTCTGGTGTCTGCGCCCGAGCTGCTTTTCCCGGATTAAATCAAAGGCCAGCCGGCAGAACGCCAACTGGCTGTAATTGGTGGGGATGAAGGGAATCG
>JAAYNF010000153.1 GCA_012520975.1 Clostridiaceae bacterium
ATTCCTTCGACGTGAACACCGATGAAGAAACCATCCTGCGAATTTTCCTCAACAATGCCGAAAACAAGCTGATCGAAGAATATTATGCAAGAGCGGAAAAACAGGGTATGACGATGGATCAGGTGATCACGCTGGCTTCAATCATTCAAAATGAAAGCACGCGCGTGGACGAAATGCGAACGGTGTCCGGCGTCTTTGTCAACCGGCTGGAACGGGGTGAAATCTCGGGGGTCTGGATGCCGTTGGAGTCCTGTGCGACGGTTAATTATCTGCGAAAAGAGCAGGGCCTTGATCCGGTTCTTTGGGTTACGGATAACGATGTGACCTTTGACACGCCTTACAACACCTACAACTATGAGGGTTTGCCGCCCGGTCCGATCAGCTCGCCGGGGGAGGACGCGATCCGAGCCGCCCTTTGGCCGGAAAAGCACGAATATTTCTATTTTGTCGCCGACGGTGCGGGCAACAACGTTTTTTCTCGAACGCTGGCCGAACAAGAACGGAATATTCGTAAATTTAATCCACAGTCATGAGTTCCGATGCCCATCAAATTTAGTTATATTCAATAACCATTGCCGCGATCATGATAAAAAAGGCCAATATGAATTTCCAGTCGACCGGCACGGGTACCAACCGGCCGGAGGTTTTCTCCCGTTCGCCCGGCAGATTGATCAGAACCAGCATAGGAACCAAGGCCACCGCCGCAACAAGGGCTGCGATCAGTGAAGCGTAGAATAAAGACGGCGCTTCCCCGCTGGTGGAAGTCAGATAATCGGCGGTCAGGCTGGGCAAAAGAGGTGTCAGGGCCGCCAAGGAAAGGTTCAGAGAAATGTGCGCCAGAATCGCCGGCAACAAACTGTCGCTGTTTCGACGGATTGTCGCCAGCATCATGCCGGCGAGGAAAGGCGGCAAAATAAAAAACGGATTGCCGTGAAAAAGAGAAAAAGCCGCTGCTTGCCAAAGACCGGCGGAAAGGCCGGCGCCGGTCGAAGTCAGAGAGGCAAAAATAACTCCCCGGAACATTAATTCTTCTACGATACCCGGGATAACGGCACTGACAATGATGACCAGAAACATGATCGGTATCGGCCGGGAAAAAAGCCCGGGGGGTTCCGGGCCGGTGACGGCCGGCAGACGCAGTCCGGCCTTGGCCAAACCATAGATCAGTAAATTGTTCATGCCCTGAAATACCACGGCTGCGGGTATGCCGATGATGACGCCAAGAATGAGGCTGCCGGCTCGCGGTTTTCCGCCCAGCAGTTGTCGCGGCTGTATTTTTGCGAGCATGACGACGATCAATGTCGGCAATAAAATCAAGCCCCCCTGCATCAGCACGGCGCCGACAACATAAGACAACCAGCTGTCCGAGGACACGAGCCGATCAAACATCGGCCAGGCCTGTCGCAGCAAAAGGGCGATGAAGGCCAAAAGCGCATGGGCCAGCAACAAGGTTCCGGCAACCCCCGGCCAGGCCGGGTCGGCGTTCTTAGGCAGGCCGGGTACGTTTTCCGGTCGACGAAGAACATGACGAACTTGAGCAGACTGTTTTTTCATGTTATGTGATCAACCCCAGATACGCATCCCACAAACGGAAAAGCGGCTGATTCAAGATCAATACAGCCAGCGTCGCCAAGGCAATATAGGGACCAAAGGCCATGTCGCCACTGCTGTCAGGGTGACGGCGTCGGCGGAGCAGGAGCGGTATGGCGACCAAAGCGGCACTGAAAAAGGCAAGGAGGATGAGCATGGGAAGAAGCCGTAAACCACAGAGAAGACCGCAGGCTGACAGCAGCTTGACGTCCCCCATGCCCATTGCTTCGCGCTTCATGATTTTCTCGCCAAGCCATCCGGCGAAAAACAAGACGGCTCCGGCCACAAGTCCGCCCAGAAACCTGTAAAGAAGACCCGGCAGCCAAGCCGCTTCGCCGGTCAGGGCATCGGCCGCCCAGAGCAAAACCACGCATGGAAGCAAGGCTAAGGTAAACTGGTCAGGGATGATGCGGGTCTTCAGATCTGCGACAATGATCAGCAAAAACGACTGGGCGGCCAACAGTACGGCAGCCAAGTGTAAACCCGGTCCTACGAAATACCAGCCCAGCGCAAAAATCACAGCGTCGGAAACCATCAACAAAACCAGATGCGGCCAGATCGCTAGTTGTTGCTGTTCAAGCAAGGCTTGGGAGATTTCGGTTTCCGAATAATCCAACAGCCAGGTCGTGGGCATTTTGCGGAAAAAGAACCACCCGGCGGCACCAAAAACCAGACCGGCAGCAATCATGACGAAGACAAACCATTCGGACATTTTAGATCCTCCTGTCGTGTTGTTCATATTCTAACGCACAAGTGTGGGAAAAGGCCAGATCGCTTTCAGATCGCCTTTCACGCCTTTCACGCCTTTCAGATTGGTCTTGAAAATTGACCTTCGTTTCCGGATTCAGTATAATCATTGAGGTTGATAAACTTTTTAGATCCGCGTTTGATGCGGGTCGGAAAACGTGAGGAACTTGAATGACATCGGAGCAAATACGCAAACAAATATTGGTTCATCTGAAAGCCGAAGCCGCCCGGACCCCGGAAGAAGCAACGCCGTATGAGTTCTGGACGGCGGTTTCCAGAACAATTATGCAGCTTCTGGCCGACAATTGGGCCGCAACGACCGGTCGATACCAAACCGGCCGACAGGCTCATTATTTTTCCGCCGAATTCTTGCAAGGGCGGTCCTTGCTTAATAATCTGATTAATCTGGATCTTTATGATCCGATGAAACAAGCTGTCGAAGAATTGGGTTTTGATCTGAGCAAATTGGAGGACGAGGAGACCGACCCCGCCCTCGGCAATGGCGGTTTGGGTCGGCTGGCTTCCTGTTTTCTGGATTCTTGCGCCACCCTTAACCTTCCGGTGACCGGCTATGGCATCCTCTATCGCTTCGGCTTGTTTCACCAAACCTTTGATAATGGTTTTCAAGTCGAACAGCCCGACGTTTGGATGGAGGAAGGCTATCCTTTCTTGATCAGACGGGAGGAAGAACGCGTCCGTGTTCATTTTCACGATCTGGATGTTTATGCCGTGCCCTACGATTTACCGATCACCGGTTATGGAACCGCCAACATCAATAAAATCCGTCTGTGGCGCGCGCAACCGGTGGAGGCTTTCGATTTTAATCTTTTTAACAATCAGCGCTTTGATGAAGCCAATGCCATTCGCAATCGCGTTGAAGATATCACCCGTGTTCTTTACCCCAACGACACGACCTACGATGGCAAAGTCCTTCGTGTCCGCCAGCAATATTTTTTCACCAGTGCTTCACTGCAAAGCATCATCGCCGGTCACATCAAAAATCATGGGCAAGATTTTAGCCGCCTGGCGGATCTGCACGTCATCCAGATCAATGATACCCATCCGGCGATCGCCATTCCTGAACTGATCCGGATTCTGACCGAATCGTACGATGTATCTTGGGAGGATGCTTTTGCTGCCGCTCGTCGTATTTTTGCCTATACGAATCATACGGTTCTGAGCGAAGCTTTGGAAAAATGGGACCTGTCCATTTACCAGTTCTTGTTTCCTTGGCTGCTGGAGATCATCAGACGCATTGATGCGCAATTTCGCCAAGAAGCCGGCCAAGCCGGCTTGAGTCCCTATGAAATCGATCAATTGGCGCCTATTGGCGAAAACAAAATCCGGATGGCTTGGCTGGCCGCGTATGTTGCTTTTTCCGTCAACGGGGTGGCCGCCATGCACACCGACATTCTGAAAAGGACCGTAATGTCCGGCTTTTATCGAATTTGGCCGGATAAATTCAACAACAAAACCAACGGTGTGACGCCAAGACGATGGCTGCGGTTGTGCAATCCGGAGCTGGCGTCGATGTTGACCGAATTGTCGGGCAGCGAAGATTGGATCCGCGATTTGAGCAAGCTTTCCGAGCTCAGACATTTGGCCGATGACGAAAATGTTTTGCGCCGATTGATGGACATCAAACGGAACAACAAGGTGCGTTTGGCTCAACACGTGGAAGATAAAATGGGCGTAACGATTAATCCGGATTCCTTTTTTGACATCCAGGTCAAACGACTGCACGAATATAAGCGGCAGCTGCTGAATGCCCTCTTTATCCTGGATCAATATTTTCTGCTCAAAGATCATCCGGACACCGATCTGCCTCCCTGCACGTTCATTTTTGGCGCCAAAGCCGCTCCGGGTTATTTCCGCGCCAAGGGGATCATTAAACTGATCAATGAAACCGCCCGTCTGGTCAATCACGACCCGGCCGTAAACCAGCGCATGAAGGTTGTCTATATCAATAACTACAATGTTTCTCATGCCGAAAAAATCTTTCCGGCCGCCGACGCTTCCGAGCAAATTTCAACCGTCGGATTGGAAGCTTCCGGAACCGGCAATATGAAATTCATGCTGAACGGGGCGCTGACCATCGGAACCTGTGACGGTGCCAATGTCGAGATCGCCGATGCCGCCGGATTTGAAAACTGTTATATGTTCGGTTGTAAAATCGAAGATTTCCCGGCCACCAAGGCTTATTACAATTCTCAGTGGCAGTATCAAAACATTCCCGGGCTGCGCCGCCTGGTCGACACCTTGATCGACGGAACTCTGGGTGACGGCGGGTCGGGTATGTTTCATGATTTATACAATGCGCTTATTTATGGTTCCAACTGGCAGCCGGCCGATCCCTATTATGTGTTGGGTGATTTTGACGAATATCGTCAGACCCGGTATCGTATGATGCGTGATTACCGGAACGAATTAGCCTGGGCTCGTAAATGCTGGATTAATATCACGGCTAGTGGCCGATTCAGCTCCGACCGGACGATTCGAGAATATGCCAAGGAAATTTGGCGGATTCAAGAACAGCCGATCTAAACGGAGCTGCTCAAACGGCACATCCTTTACAAAGGGTCAAAAGAAATGATGAAGACAGGGTTGAAAATTGTTTTGGTCATCTTTCTTGCTGTGAGCCTGACAGGGTTTGGTCCTTGCGCGAAAATCACTTCATCTGAACCAGACCGTCACAATCCGGTTACGCTTGATTGCTGGCATTATTACAACGGCGAACAACAAGCCAATTTCGACCGTTTGGTTGAAACGTTTAACCGGCAGGTTGGCGCCGCCCAAGGCATCGTGGTGCGGGCCGAAAGCAAAGGCAACGTAGCGGATTTGACGACGGCGGTTCGCGTTGCCGCCAAGTCCGGAACGCAGATGCTGCCTGACATTTTCGCCGCCTATCCGGGAACCGCTTTCGATCTGGCGGCGGAGGGCCGCCTGCTTGATTTGACTCTTTTTCTCGACCAGGATGACCTTGAACAGTTCAATCCGTCTTTTTTGGATGAAGGCCGGTTTGTTGATGGAAAGGCCTTGTATCTCTTGCCGTTGGCTAAATCCAGCGAGGCCGTCGTCGTCAACATGACGTTCTGGTCGGACTTTACCGCTGCCAATCCACGCTTTGCCGACACGATTGCGACATTTTCAACTTGGGAGTCTCTGTCTCAGGCGGCCGAAGCCTATCGTCACTGGTCAAAAGGCGAGGCGCTGTTTGGTTTTGACTCTCTGTCAAACTTTCTGATTGTGGGGAGCAGCCAGCTGGGCACCACCCTGATGGGAATCGAAAACAGCAAAGGACATCTCGACCTCAACCGAGAGACCCTGCGCAGGTTGTGGGATCTCTATTATGTCAATATCGTTACCGGGTCGTTTGCCCAATACGGCTCGTATCGCACGGAAGATTTGGCTCAGGGTCGGCTGGTTGCCGCGGCTGTGTCAACGGCTTCGGGTTCGTGGTTTCCGAATCAGGTGACAAAAGGTGGTCGTCCGGAACCCATTGAACTGCAAGTTTACCATTATCCGACCTTCCGTGACGCGGAACGAGTCTGTGTGCAGCAAGGTGCCGGCATGGCTATCACACGCTCTGACACGCCGGATGAAGCCGCCGCCGCCATCTTTCTTGGCTGGCTGACCCGGCCGGAACAGAATATTCTTTTTACTATTTCATCGGGATATCTTCCGGTGACAAGCAAAGCCCTGCAAAGCCAGTTGATGCGAGATGCTCTGGAGAACCTGGATCGGAGCCGGGCGGATCAGGCGGGAACCGCCCTATGTCTGGAAACATTTTTGGTACAACTGGAAGATAGTCGTTTGTTTTATCCGGCGGCCTTTAAGAACAGTGATTTAATTCGTGATTATCTGGGGCAATCGCTGTTCTCGACCGCAGCCGATGCCCGCCAAAGGTATCTTGCCGACATGGCGGCTAATTCCTTGAGCACCGATCCGCAAAAACTTCTGGAGCGCTATGTCAATGATGTTGCTTTTGAGTCATGGTACTCGGCAATCATTCTGGAGACCGAACGCCTCCTAGATTCTTGAAGATTCTATATCATTGGTTTTTAAATTGGCACGAGCAGGTTTTTAAAGAAAATCCCGTCGTAATTCCTCCGGGCTGAATCGAGACAGTTCGCCGCAAGGTATGTCGAAGACCGAAATGGCACCGACATGGCCTTTTTGTGCCATACGGAAAACAGCGCGAGCATAAGCTGCCAGAACGCTGGCGGTAAATTCCGGGTTGCTGTCCAGCTTGAGAGAGAATTCCATAACCTGACCGGTGTTTTCCGATGTTTTTGCATTACGGATAACAAAACCGCCATGAGGCAGTCGGTTGTGTTTTTCATGCAGCTCGGATTGGCTGATGAAATGAACCCGTGTATCGTAATCAGCAAAATAGCCGGGCATGTTGACGATGGCTTCCTCGATTGCCGCCAGATCGGCATCAGGCTCGGCAACAACGAAGCACTCCCGTCGGTGTTTTTCACGGGGAGAAAGCGGTCGGCCAAGATCGGATCGGGCGATGGCCAATGCCTCTTCCAAGGGAATGGTGTATTGTCTGGCGTCCACTACGCCCGGAATACGGCGCAGCGCGTCAGAATGCCCTTGGCTGATGCCCTTTCCCCAGAATGTATAATCCAGCCCTTGGGGCAGAATGCTGGAAAAAAGAACCCTTGACAAGGAAAACAAACCGGGATCCCAGCCGCAAGAGATCAGGGACAGGTGCCGATTTTCCCGGGCCACGCGATCAATTTCGGCAAAATAGTCAGGGATTTTCCCGTGATTATCAAAACTATCCACCGTATTAAACAAGGAAGCCAGAACCGGCCCTTGCTCCGGCAGATCGGTTGCCGAGCCGCCGCACAAGACCACGACATCAAGTTGGCCGCGCCAGTTTGCGGCATTGCCGAATCGATCCGCAGGAGTTCCGTAAGGACTTTTGATGGTGGTCGGATCACGTTTGGTTAAGATCACCTTTAACTCTAGGTCCGGATTGGCCGCGACCGCCCGTTCCAAACCGCGTCCCAAGTTTCCGTAACCTGCCAAGCCGAGACGTATTGACGTCTTGTGCGACATAAACAACCACTCCATTCCCCAAGATCAATCAACCGAATGCGCGCAAGGGTTTTTCCATTAACGATTTTACCATAATGAATCCGGATTGGTTGCAACGAACACTTTTCATGGCTAGAATGGAATCATTGAGCAAACATTATGAGCTTCAGGAGGCTGTCAATTCATGAAAAGTCAAACCAGAGCCTGGTTGGTCTGTATTGTCCTTTTTGTCCTTTGGGGAACACTGGCGGCGGCTCCGTTTCAATATTTTTCCGATCTGATCCGCGAATTGGGTGGTTTGCTTGTGGAAACGCCTGTATTGCCGGCTGCCTGGAAGACCTTTCTGGTTTATCTGCTGTTCGCTGTTGTGCTGGTCGTGCTTCTGATTCTCGGTCGTAGCAGAAGCCGCATATATCTGGCGGGATTATGCGCCTTGGCGACCATCATCCATCATCTTGTTCTCTGCATCCGAACCGGAAAAGTATATCCGGTCTCGTTGGCCATCGCGATTGGCTTGGCTTTGGCGCTCCTGTTTTTGCTTATCAAGTCAAAACGTCCGGGATTATGGCTGTCCGACGCATATACATTATCGCTGGCGATTTGGCTGATCTATGACGGGCCGATTTATGCGCTGAGCCGGATTCCCGGATTAAATGTCGGGAGGTTGTCACCGTTTATTCCGGTGCCGGCCGACCCGTTGTCGAAAAATCTGGATAATTTTCTGGGGATTCCCTTGATCGCTTGGGCGGTTCTTCCCCTGCTGCTGGGTGTTCTACCCATCATTTTCCTGGCGCGAGGGCGCCAGAAAGGTTGATCACCGGATGACGGACAAGGACGCTTTCACTGCGAAAAACCCTGACTTTGCCGTGCTTACCAGACTGGAAGCGGCGGCGATGCTTGCCGATTTACGTGCGCAAATTTCCCGGCATAACCGGCTTTACTATGATGAGGACCAACCGGAAATATCGGATGAAGATTATGATGCCCTGATGCGGCGTCTGCGTGATTTGGAAGCGGCTTGGCCTGATTTGGTCGATGATGCGTCTCCCAGTCGGATCGTGGGCGGAACCACCCGACCTACTCTTGCTGCAGTGGTGCACCGGGTGCCCATGCTCAGTTTGCAGGATGTATTTAACCAAGAAGATGTCCGGGACTTTGTGCAACGGATGGATGCAGCTTTCGAGGAGCCTCCTGTTTTTGTCGTGGAACCCAAAATCGACGGTCTGTCGGTTGCCCTGCGCTATGAAAACGGCCTTTTTACACTTGGCTTGACCAGAGGAGATGGGGTTCACACGGGTGAGGACGTGACCATGAACCTGCGCATGATCGAAAACCTGCCCCTTACGTTACCGGAACCGGTTGCCGATCTGGAGGTTCGCGGCGAGGTGTATCTGCCCTTTGAAGCTTTTGAGAGGGTTAATGCGAGACAGGAAGCAATGGGCGGGAAATTGTTTGCCAATCCGCGGAATTGCGCGGCCGGCACATTACGCCAGCTCGATCCGAATATTGTTCGCGAACGCGGGTTGACGCTGTTTGTTTTTAACCTTCAGCTTTGTCGCGGCAAAACCTTTCAGACGCATTCACAATCCTTGGCCTGGCTGGCTGAGCAAGGATTTCCGGTCATTCCGGATTATACTTTGTGCCAGACCTCCGATGAGGTCCTGGCGGCCGTGGCGCGAATCGGCGAGCAACGCTTCCGGCTGCCGTACGGCATTGACGGAGCGGTCATCAAGCTGGACGACCTAAGTCGCCGGGAGCAAATGGGCGCAACATCAAAAATGCCTCGTTGGGCTGTGGCCTACAAGTACCCGCCGGAAAAAAAAGAAACGCGCCTGCTCGATATTGTTGTCCAGGTTGGCCGTACCGGCCGCCTGACGCCAATGGCAATCCTCGATCCGGTTCAGCTGGCGGGCACCACGGTCAGCCGGGCGACATTGCATAATCAGGATTACATTGATGCATTGGATATTCGAATCGGCGATCTGGTTCAGGTTCAAAAGGCCGGCGATATCATTCCGGCGGTGCTTGGAGTTAACCTGCTTAAACGGCCTCCGAATGCGCGTCAATTCAAGCTGCCGCCGGCCTGCCCGGTTTGCGGCGCTCCCACCGAGCGAGAGCAGGATAGCGTCGATGTCCGCTGTACAGGGGTGGACTGCCCGGCCCAGTTGGCACGACATATTATTTATTTTGCTTCGAAAAACGCCATGAACATTGACGGGCTGGGACCGGCAACGGTCGAGGCCTTGCTGCAGGGCGGTTATGTTGAAAGTCTGGCTGATTTGTTCAGCCTGCATCATCATCGTGACCGCTTGATCGAATCCGGTCTCATCGGCAAAGAAAAGTCGGTTGACAATCTGCTTTCCGGCATTGACACTGCGCGCCAAAATCCCCTTGACCGGTTGCTGACCGGTTTGGGGATACGAAACATCGGCCGACAGGCCGCCCGAGTGCTGGCCAGAAACTTCCCGGATATGGACAGTCTGATGGCTGCCGATGAAGAACAATTGCTTGCCCTGCCTGATTTTGGCCAAGTCAGCGCCCGGGCGGTGGTTTCCTTCTTTCGTCAGGAACAAACAAGAACGCTGATCGAACGCCTTAAGACCGCCGGTGTGAGAATGACGGGAGAGTCGCAAATCGCCGGTCGCCGTCCGCTCGACGGCCTGACATTTGTCTTGACCGGCACACTCCCTAGTATGAGTCGCAGCCAAGCCGGCGAACTGATTGAAAAAGCCGGCGGGAAAATGAGCGGTACCGTTTCGGCCAAAACCAGCTACGTTGTTGCCGGGGAAGCTGCCGGCAGCAAGTTGGATAAGGCCAACCAGCTTGCCGTGCCGGTCATTGACGAGGCGGAATTGCTCCGATTGCTTGCAGAGGAAAACAGGTGAGGCGGGGAGACCGACAAACACAAAAGGCAAAACCGGACTGATTTTGCCTTTGCAGATGTCGATAAACCTGTCTCGATTATAAAATCAGTCTGTGGTCGACAAATCCCGAAAAGTATTTTTCATCCAAGCCAGCCATCGAGATCTGGTTTCATCGCTGATTGCATGTTCCATCCGACAGGCATCTTGATCGGCGATCGATTCCTCAACACCAAGAACATCGGTTAAGAATCTTTTCAGCATGTCGTGGCTGGCCAGAATTTTGCCGGCTCGCTGCCGCCCCTGCACGGTCAGGCGAATCAGCCCGTAATGGGCCTGCTCAATCAGGCCGGCCTCGCGCAGGATCCCCATCGCCTTGGTTACGCTTGCTTTGGACACACTCAGATGTTCGGCAATGTCGACCGAACGAACAGCGCCGTCCGGCTCGGAAAGCTCAAGGATGGCTTCAAGATAGTCTTCGCTTGAAGGAGTCAGTTTTTTTGCTCGTGGCACATCATTCTCCTGTTGGATTGGCTGGAAACTTCTTGTAGCTGAATGATCACCATCATTCTAGCATTTCTAAAAGACAGATGCCAGCAAGCTGCCTATTCGATAGACAAGAAAGGCAAAAATCCAAGCGACGGCGGTTTGAAAAAAGAGGGCGCCGATCGTCCAGCGGGTGTTGCCGAACTCGCGTCGCATGGCGCCAATGGCGGCCACACAGGGGGTATAAAGAAGAGTGAAAGTCATGAAAGCCAGAGCGCTGACCGGCGTAAACATGGCCTCCAAGGCACCCTCAGAATAAACAATACCCAGCGTCGCCACCACAGATTCCTTGGCTACCAGACCGGTCAGGAGAGCGACGGTGGCCTCCCAAGTGCCAAAACCCAGCGGTGAGAAAACAGGGGCCAGAATGCCGCCCAACAGGCCGAAAATGCTTTGGGAACTATCCTCGACCGGGCGCAGCCGGAAATCAAAGGACTGGAGAAACCAGACCAGCACGGTCATAAGAAAAATAATCGTTCCGGCCCGAACAATGAAATCCCGGACTTTATCCCAAACATGCAACAGGAGTGTCTTGGCATCGGGGAGGCGGTAAGGGGGTAATTCAATGATAAAAGTGGTTTCACTGCCGCGCAAAGCGGTTTTGCTCAGAACAAAAGCCACAATGATAGCCACCAAAACCCCGCCCAGATACATGGCAAAGGTAATCAGACCTTTGTGGGCGGCAAAGAAAACAGCTGTGAAATACGCGTAGATCGGCATTCGCGCGCCGCAGGACATAAATGGAGTGATCAGAATGGTTAATCGCCGCTCCCGCTCATTTTCCAAGGTTCTGGTGGCCATAATAGCCGGTACGGTGCAGCCGAAGCCCATCAACATGGGGATAAAACTGCGCCCCGACAAGCCAAGGTGCTGAAACAGACGATCCATGATAAAGGCGGCTCTGGCCATGTATCCGCTATCCTCGAGAATGGCGAGGAAAAGAAAAAGCAGGGCAATCTGCGGCAAAAAGGTCAAAACACCGCCGACTCCGGCAATAATCCCTTCGATCAAAAGCGAATGCAGCCACGCCGGCGCTTGGGCCAACTCCAGACCTGTGGCAACAATCCCGGCCAGAATGTCGTTAAAGAAAACATCCAGCCACTTGGTCAGGCGCCCACCCAGATTTTCGTTAAAGGTAATCAGGAAAACCAGCATCATAATGACCAGAAAGATAGGGATGGCCAAAAAACGGTTGGTCAAGAGCCGATCGATCCGATCCGAACGATTGAGGGAACCGGGAGGGTGCTGGCGATAAAAAACCTGGGCCTGTATGGCCGAGGCCCGTCGGTAAAGGTCTTCGGTTTCGGCTTCGATGGCTTCCGGTGTACAAGCCGCTTCTGTCAACTCCGTGCTTGGAGGCTTGGGGGCATCAATCCGGACAAACAGATCGTCAATCAATTGATTGAGTCCGGTGCCTCGCCGCGCCGAAACCGGAAAAACCGGTATTTCCAGCAAAGCCGACAACCGTTCGCTGTCCACACGATCCCCGGCGAGAGCCAGTTCATCCATCATATTTAGCGCAATAAGGATCGGGATGCCTAATTTTTTCAGTTGCAGGGTCAGGAACAGATTTCGTTCCAGATTGGTGACATCAACAATGTTGATAATCAAATCCGGGCGGTTTTGGGTCAGAAAGTCACGGGCAATTGTTTCCTCGGGTGTCATGCAGGCCAAAGAATAGATTCCGGGCAGGTCAACCAACTCGATAGCCCGACCGTCTTTGAATAGTTTGCCGGTTTTTTTCTCAACCGTAACGCCCGGCCAGTTGCCGGTTGATTGACGGGAACCGGTTAGACGGTTAAACAAGGTGGTTTTTCCGCTGTTTGGATTGCCGGCCAAAGCAATTTGTCTGCTCATGATGCCGAGTCGTTTTTTATCTGTTTCACAAGAATAAAAAAAGCGTCCTTCCGCCGAATTGACAATGAATAGTCCCGAACCCGGATTTCAATCGGATCACCGAGGGGGGCGAACTTGCGCACAACCAAATTGGTTCCGGGGGTGATGCCCATGGCCATCAGCCTCTGGCGGAAACGGGCTCCCCCTTTAACTGCGATAACTTGACCAATCTCATCGGGCTCGAGTTCGCTCAGTCTTTTTATCATGTCAACCTGCTCGTTATCTGAAATGGCAAACAAGTTTGCCTCGGCTAACATTTTAAGCCTTTCATTTGGCCAAGTCAAGACATGAAATAAAGGTGTTTTGGGGGTTTTGGGGGGTTGATTTTTGCCTTTTTAACGTTGATGCTGTAAACTGAACGCGACAGATTGAATCGGAATCGATCGGTCATCGGAGGAATCATATCGGTGCTGTATTTTTTGCTCAGCCTGTTTTTGTGTCTTTTGTTGTCCGCGGCCATTCTGGCCTGCTTGATTCGTGCGCTGCAGATCAATTGGGCTCAACAAAACAAACGACCGCTGGGCTTCCTTGCGCCGGTTTTTTTGACGATCCTTTTCATCTCGATAGCCTTCCATTTTACTGTTCCTCGGATCCTTGATGTTGTAACCATAATCAACAAGGCATATGTGATTGAAGATATTGAGGTTGATGGCGATTCACTGAGCCGGGGTACCGTTCGACATGAACAACGGACCTATTATTACAATCAATGGCGCCACAACCTTGAACCCGGTCAATCATACCGGATATCGTACACGCCGTACAGCCGGTTTATCGTTTTTTTTGATGATATGACAGATCTTGTCGAACATTAATTGTACGATCGTCATTGTTTTATCCAAGAAATTACGCATTTATCCTATATTCAAAAATATAGCACGGTGGCAAAATGGGACCCAACATCAAGCCTTTTAGGAGAAAGGATCGGTTGTCATGAAAAAAGCCACACCGTTTCGCTATATGAATGAGCAAATCGGCTTTTATATCGCGGCGGGGGATCAGGAGCTGTTGGCGCAGGTCAAGAAGCTGATGTCACGCAACGGCTGTTTGGGCGTAATGGATACCGCCGGACGGGTGCAATATCTGATCGACGGTCGCATGGGTTCGCCCTTTGCCGCCCGACGCATTATGGAAACCGCTGATCGGCTGCTATTGGACAGGCAGGCGCATCTGAGCCCGTTTAAACGTTGCTTGGGCAGGGCTGTCGATCAGGTGCTCAGCAGACACAACCTGCGCCCGGAGTTAAAGGGATACCGATATCTGCGTTATATGCTGTTGCTTGCCGGTGATGATGAAACCTGCCTGCGCCCGGTCAGCAAGACATTGTATCCGGCCGCCGCCGATCATTTCCGTGTCAAAGTCAGTCAGGTTGAACGTGATATTCGTTATGCCATACAGCAAAGTGATTTTCGCCGGACCGGCCTGACCGGCGCCGCGGCAATTTGTCGTATGCACGATGAGATCATGGGCGAGGCCGAACGGCTGGCCGAAATAGAAATATCCTCCGCCAACGACCATGCCGGCGGAGGACTCAAAGCGTCGGATTAAAAAATCACTGCCAAATCAAAGATTAATAATTAAATAAACAGCGGTGAATCAATAAGTCCGGGTGAACGGACACAATCCAACTATCCGTTGACCTTTGTTTTCAAACCTTTGCCAGCTCTGAAAACCGGTGCTTTGGATGCAGGAATTTTGATTTCTTCTTTTGTGCTCGGGTTGCGCCCCTTGCGAGCCGCACGGTGACGTACCTCAAAAGTTCCAAATCCAACGAGGACGACTTTTTCTTCTCTGGTCAGAGCATCGGTGATGCTGTCGAGCACTGCGTTGATGGCGCTTTCGCTATCCTTTTTGCTCAGTTTTGTTGCTTTGGCAACGGCGTCGATCAGATCGGTTTTGTTCATATCTGGAGCCTCCTTTGGGAGTTATTTCAAGCCATATTATGATACCAACGACCGCCCGATGTCAAGTCAAAAAGGCGGAAAATACCGAAATCAGTCAATTTTTCACCTTTTGCCATGATTTGGTGGTCAACCTTTCCGGCGTTCGTGCCGCAAAAGAGCCTCCGCCAGTGTCATGGGCCGTAATTGACCGTCCTGCTCCCGCTGTTGGGCGGTGCGGATTATTTTTTCCGTTGAGGATGTACCGATTCGTGTGGCGCCACAGGCAATGACGGCAAGGGCGGCATCCAGATCTCGAATGCCGCCGGATGCCTTAATGGCAACCGATTCCGGACAATGGGTCCGCATGAGGTGAACATCGGCGACCGTTGCTCCGCCGCCGGCAAATCCCGTTGAGGTTTTGACAAAATCCACGCCGAGATCAGAACAAATCGCGCAAGCGATCTTTTTTTGGGCTTGGTCAAGATAATATGCTTCAAGGATTACTTTGATCAAAAGACCGGCACGACGTGCCACGGCGGTGACAGCAGCAATATCACTTTCCACATAAATCAAATTGCCGGACAAAAGCCGGCCGATATTCAGGACCATGTCGATTTCGTGGCAACCGTCTAGAGCCGCCTGTTCAGCTTCTGCTGTTTTGGCCGCCGTTGAGGTGGTTCCGTGGGGAAAACCAATAACGGTACCGACTTTGACGGAACTGTCCGCCAATAGCTCGGCTGCCGCCGCCACATCGGACGGGCGGACACAAATGCCGGCTGTCCGGTATTTAACACATAGCCGACAGGCCGCTTCGACATCGGAACCGGTGCTTGTCGGTGTCAAAACGGCATGATCAATCATGGCGGCAATGGCCTGAGAGGTTATGGTTTGCATAGACGCCTTCCTTTCAGTCAATGGCATCCAGGATAACCGGTTGCGGCAAAGGCTTTTGCGGGCCGATTTGAATGGCCTGTTGAAGCATTTTTTTGGCTTTGGCGGCTTTTGCGGGATCGGCGGCTTGGATTTCGGCGATCAACGCGCCCTTCTCAATCGGATCTCCCAGACGATGCGGCAGAATAAAACCGGCCGTGCTGTCGATCGGATCATCTTTAGCCAGTCTTCCGCCGCCGGCTGTTACGAAGGCATACCCGATAGCCGCGGTATCCATTTGTGTCAGCCAGCCGGATCTTGTTGCCCTGAGCTCAAGGCGGCAGGCGGGCTGGGCAAAAAGACCGTAATCATCGATTACAGCCGGATTTCCACCTTGTCCTGCGATAATCTGACTTAGTTTTTTCAATCCGGCACCCGATGAAAGCTGTTTTTTTAGCAGTGCGCGAGCCTCATTCGGTTCTGAGCAACGTCCGGCCAGCAGTAGCATGTAAGCGCCCAGACCCAAGGTAACATCGACCAAATCGCCGGCACTCCGATTTTTGAGAACTTCTATCGCTTCGATAACCTCCAGACTGTTGCCGACATGCCGGCCGAGAGGCTGGTTCATAGCCGTGATCAAAGCCGCGACACGCTTTCCGGCCAACCGCCCGATCCGCACCATGACTTCGGCCAGCTGCCGGGCGTCCTGAAGTTCGGGCATAAAGGAACCGCTGCCGCATTTGACATCGAGGACAATGGCATCTGTACCGGCGGCGATTTTTTTACTCATGATGCTGGCAGCAATCAGAGGAATGCTGTCCACCGTACCGGTTACATCGCGCAGGGCGTAGAGCTTTTTGTCGGCAGGAGTCAGGTTCCCGCTTTGGGCGAGAATAACAGCCTGGGTAGATTGAGCAAGTTCAAGGGCACGGGCGGCCGGCAGCTCAACCTGAAAACCGGGTATGGATGACAGCTTGTCGATCGTACCGCCTGTGAAACCGAGACCGCGACCGGACAGTTTGATTACCGGAACGCCGCAGGAAGCCACCAGCGGAACCAGAATTAAGGTAGTGGTGTCGGCAACACCGCCGGTACTGTGTTTGTCAACCTTGATTCCCGGTATGTCTGTCAGATCAATTTGCTCTCCGGACCTGGCCATGGCCAAGGTCAGGTCGGAGATTTCCTGATCATCGAGTCCGCGGAGAAAAAGCGCCATCAGCATGGCGGCTGTCTGATAGTCGGGCCAGCTGCCATCGGTAACCCCGGCGACAAACGCATTGATTTCTTCAGTGCTCAATGTTTCGCCGTTTCTTTTTTTGATGATCAGATCAACAGCATTCATTTTTCTGTCCTCCTGATATTATTATTATCCGTCAAGATCGATTGCCTGACAAGGCTGCTGGTCAGCAGCAGTCCGCGACTGGTATAATGACGTGACATGGTCGAGGAGGAGGTTTAACCGCATGCCATTAAAAAGGTTATC
>JAAYNF010000154.1 GCA_012520975.1 Clostridiaceae bacterium
ATGCGCCCGGCCAAGAACAAACACAACATTACCAAGCTCCCAATCACCAGTGGTGGCAGTGTCCGAGGTGTCGCCAAACCAATCAAGGCAGGTTTTGCAGAAATTGCGGTTTTCAAAATCCAAACCAAGGATAACACGGTGCTCCTAAGAGCGATGTATCCATTGAGCACCTTGACAACCTGTGTTACGATGCGAGCAACCTTAAGAAAGAATGCTTGCGCCGACAATCGGAAGGTATACGATGATGCGAACAAATGAAATAAACATCCGCGACCCGTACATTCTTCTCCATGGTGACCGATATTATCTGTACGGTACCAGAAGCGCTTCGTGCTGGGGGCTCATGGATGGCTTTGACTGCTACGTCAGTGATGATCTTGAGAATTGGTCCGGACCCATCGAGATTTTCCATAACCATGGTGATTTCTGGGCGGACAGAAGCTACTGGGCGCCGGAATGCTACTTTTACCGGAATGCCTTTTATCTGGTAGCGACCTTTGGGTCGAAAACCCGCAACAAAGGCATTCAGGTTCTGCGCTCCGAATCACCGATCGGCCCTTTCAAACCGCACAGCCCCGGGCCGGTTACACCGGCCGAATGGGTCTGCATCGACGGCACCCTGTACTTTGACCGGGAAAACAAACCCTTTTTAATATTCAGCCTTTCGTTTGAAACCGATAAAAATGGCGGGATGTATGCCATGCCAGTAACCGCCGACCTGAAAGCGGTTGCCGGAATCCCACGGTTGCTGTTCAACGCATCCGAAGCCGGCTGGCCGGTACCGATTCCGTTCGCCAAAGAAATGGGTGTTGATGGCATAGCCTATCTTTCCGACGGGCCTTTCCTGTTCCGCACCCATGACGGCAGACTGCTGATCATCTGGTCCAGCTGGACAGCCAAAGGCTACGCCGTCGGCATGGCGGTTTCGGATAACCATGAGATTGACGGAAAATGGCAGCATCTCAAGGAATTGCTGATCCCGGAAAATGGCGGGCACGGCATGATGTTCCGGGATAAGAATCACGAGTGGATGTATGCCTATCACCATCCCAATGATTTTGGTCTGGAAAAGCCTCGGTTCATCCACATCAAAGAACATCGAGGAAACGATAGCAACCCTATATCTCGCTGATTTTGACGGAGCGATTTTCGGCAAGGGATTTTTTGCAGGCGAGGCTGATGCGAATGGAGATCTCACCATCCTCAAAACCTACCTCGGGGTCGCTGCCGCTTTTGATGCAGTCGACAAAGGAGCGAATTTCCGCTTTATAAGCTTCCATATAACGTTCCAGGAAGAACCAAAGCGGCTTTTGCGTGCATACTCCGTCGACCGTGGAGAGAATCGCGGTGGAGGGCTTATCGTTTTCACACTGTATGCTGCCCTTTGAGCCGAACGCCTCCGCCCGTTGATCGTAGCCGTAAACCGCCTTGCGTGAGTTGTCAATCAGCGCAAGCGCTCCGTTGGAGAGTTTGGCGGAAACGGTTGCCGTATCGACATCCCCCGCCTCACCGATTGCGGGATCTATAAGTACGGCGCCCTGGGCATAGACCTCTGCGACCTCCGCACCCGAAAGATAGCGGAGCATATCCAAATCATGAATCATCATGTCCAGAAAGATTCCGCCCGATGTCTTTACATATGCAGGAGACGGGGGCTCGGGGTCCCGTGAACTGATTCTGATAAAATGCAAATCCCCAATGGTCTTGTTTTCAACCGCTTCGCGGATGGCCCTGAAATTGTGATCGAACCTTCGGTTGAAGCCCACTTGATAGACAAGCTTTTTATCCGCGGAATCAAGCGCTTTTTTGACCTGCGCGATTTTTTCAAGGGAGTGGTCGATGGGCTTTTCGCAGAAGATGTGTTTTCCCTTTTGGATTGCCTCAATGGAAATCGATGCGTGTGTATCGGTGGAAGAGCAGATGAGCACTGCATCAATCCGTTCGTCGTTCAAAATCTCGTGATGGTCAAGATAGATGCCCTCAATTCCCACGCGTTTTGCCCATTCCGCCGTCTGCTGCGGCATGTACGGATCTGCTATGGACAGGATTTTCGCCTCGGGGACGCCCGTGATAATGCTTTTAGCATGAACCTGTCCGATGCGGCCGGCGCCGATGATGCCGATGTTTATCATTTGTTCCTCCTGTCAAAACGATTTAAAATTATTCTATGGCACCGCGGATCTTCTGCTGTGCCCTTCCTTCATTTTTCAATACGTATTCCCGGCTGGGAACGCACAGCGTCTCCAGCGCAAATGCTCCCTGATATCCCAGCTGCACCATGTGTCGCAAAATGCGGGAAAAGTCAATCTTGGTAAAGCTTGGCAGTCCTCGGTCCGAATCGGCAATGTGTACGTTTGTGACGAGGCTTGCGACGGATTGAAACGTATCCAGCACGTCTTTTTCCATCAGCGATGCATGGTAAATATCAAAGAGAATGCCACAGTGACTTGGGTTTCCGATTCCGTCGAGCAAACGCGTCACATCCGCGACGGTGTTCAAAAGATTAGTTTCCGCGGCGCATATCGGTTCGATTTGCAACATAACATTGTTTTGCGCGGCATACTCCGCAAGCTCCGCAATGCAAGCCGATAAAATCGCTTCCGCCGTGTCGATATCTGTTTCGGGTCTTCCACGCAGCAGCCCTATGGTCACGTTCGGATGACCGATTTTTGCGGAGAGATCAATGTGCTGCCTGACGATGTCCATCGCCCGCATTCGAATGCCTTCATCCATAGAAGCAAGATAAATACCGTCTCTGCCATATGTCTGTCCCGTGGAAATCGTTGTGATTTTCAGTTTGTTTTCTTTTGCGCAATTGTTCAGCGCGTCAACATCAATCAGCTGCGGATACGCGACCGCGATTTCGACGCCCGTAAAGCCGTGCGCGCACAAAGAGGAAAAAGCTGCCTGCCATGCAACCGCATGATACGGGGAAAACCCCGTGTCGAACTGAAGGGGAACGGTTTGTGAAATAATGTTGCGCAAGCTGTGCCTCCTGTTCAAAAATCATGGGGCGGCGATTACTCATCGCCGCCCCATACCAAATCAGTCGATAAATATGCCTCTGCGGGGTAGTTCGTGAATGCTCTTCCAGCCTTCGCTGAGGGGTTCCTTCAGGCAGGGAGCGATCTCTTCTGCAGGGCGGTAGGAGAACTTCGAAGGATCCGGTACCGTGCCCGCGGGATATTTCTCAATGATATCCTCGCACATGAGTGTCAGGTACTCGCAGATGGCTGCTATCGCACGCTTGACGCGACGCGGATGCGCCCGAGTGGGCTTGCCCACCACGCCTTCGGGTGTGCCAAAACGCTCGATCCAAGCATTGCCCTCCATCTCCTGCCAACGGTTGGGACGATGGAAAGAATCCACGGAACCATCGAAGAAACCATCTTGCAAAAAGCCGAAGTTGACGGGTGTCGCGTCGACACAGGCGTCCATGTCCATCATCTCGGGGAACATCAGCAGTCCAACGCTTGTTTCGGATTCATCTGCGTGCACAAACGGCGTCGACACAAAGTCGGGACGTTCGTCACCAAGCGGATAGAAGAACTCTCGGACCGCTCTGTGCCATTCCACCACGCACGCGAAACCGGGAAGCTGGTATCTCTTAAAAAATTCCTGGACGGCGCTTTCGAGCATCCAGTCCTGTCCATGGTTGTTGACGAGGATGATTTTGCGGAATCCATCATCCCACAGACCGGCCATAACGGCGGTGAGTGTATCAACAATGGCGGTCTCGGATATCATGACGGTACCCGGCATACCAACATGGTGGTAGGGGTGCCCGCCGTAGTTGAGCGGCGGGAACGCGAGGTTGACCTCACGTCCGAGCTTTGCGGTCTTTCTTCTAACCGCCTCGCAGATGAGCTGCGCCATGAAGGTGTCAAGACCGGACGGGCTATGCGCGCCGTGGTTTTCCGTGCATCCGATGGGTACCAGTACAATGTCGTTCTTTCTGCGCTTTTCAATCAGTTTCGAACGCGGCGTATTCTGGATATAGGTTCCTGCTACGCCCATCTCAAGGGGCGAACCAATGCCGTAATCATCGAGGATCTCTTGGATTTCCTCTTCAGAGGCGTCCCAGATTCGTTTCTTCATACGGCCGACCTTGCTGTCCTCAAAGAATATGTTGGGATATTCGGTGGTAAGATAGTTTACATATGACATAATTTTTCCTCCATTCAGTCGTCCATGACGCAGGTGATTTTCATGTTGGTACGATCGGTCTGCAGTGCAAGAATGTGTTCGGGAACCTCATCCAGCGTGATTTTCTTGGTAATAATGGGCAGCATATCCATACCCGCAGCCATGCTGGCGATGACGCGCGGGAACGTGCCGTGGCCGCTATGACCCTGTGCGCCGACGATGCGTGCTCTTCTGACCTGCAGAACCTCACCGGTTACGGGCATTTTCGCCTCGGCGCGCGCGACAACGACAACGGTGGCGTTGAGGGTCCTGCCCTCCCAGATGCACTGCTCGATTCCCGGATATACCACCGTCGGCAGACCCGTTGCCTCGAGATACAGGCTCGCCCCCATGCCATCCGTCAGGCGGAGCACCTCTGATGTAAAATCGACCTTGGTCGGATCGATCACGTAATCCGCCCCCATCTTCATGGCAAGAGCCGCTCGTTCGGGTTGCGGTTCAGATACGATGACTGTTGCGCCGCCCATGGTCTTTAATTCTCTGCACGCCGCAAGGCCAACAGGACCCGCGCCGCAGATGACGGCGTTATCTCCGGGACGAACTCCGCCGCCGCGCTCGATAACAGCGTTGTAGGCGACGCAGCAGGGCTCTACCAAAGAACCTGCAAGGAAGATGTCGCTTTCGTCCTTATATATCTTGCGTAACGGCTCAAGGCTCCATAGGCAGCGATCCGGCAGCACGATGTATTCGCAGAACGCGCCATTCACATTGAAACCAATCTCATCCAGTCTTTCACAGTGGTTGGGCCAACCGTCCGCGCAGGGCTTGCAGCTGCCGCACCACAGCATCTCCTCGGCACAGACAAGCTCACCGCCCTTGAACGGCTTGTTGGTTACCTTGTCGATGGCGCCGGGACCGCCCTTGACAACCACACCGCTGAATTCGTGACCAAGGATGCAAGGAAAGCCGGTCAGACCGGGATAATAGATGTAGCCGTCTTCCTGGGCCTGTGCCATATGAACGTCACTACCGCAGATGCCGCAGGCCTTTACCTTGATAAGCACCTGACCGGGGCCCGGTTCCGGGATGTCGTGCTCGTCGATGGAAATATAAGGATCTCTCCACACCTGACTGCCGAGGTATGTTTGAACCTTGTCGATGTCCTTGCTGCCAAGCTTGAAGCCGGGCTTCGGATCCCACGTGGCGTGAAGTGTTACACCTCTCATCTTTTGTGCCATAAATAATACCTCTCTTTTTCTATTGTTGAGTCCCTCTTCAGGGGATATCAGAACCAAAGCTTATACAGTTCTTAGCCTGTCGAGATTGATTTCGGGTGCGCGCGGGAACAGCTCTTTCAGTTCGGAAAAGTCGAAAATAATTCCGTCCGGGCGGTTCTCATCGGTGATAACTTCCTTCTTGAGTTTCTCAAGTTTCTCGGGCGTGGTGTAGAGAATAAACATCCCAAAGCCTGCTAGGCGTGCGCCCTCGACATCGCGCTTGAGATTGTCGCCGATGTAAACGCAGCGTTCGGGCGCAACCGCAAGCAGATCACTAGCCCTTTTGTAAATCTCGGGGTCGGGTTTGCGGATGCCCTCGACACACGATAACAAAACAACGTCGAAATACTGTTCCAGATTATCCTCCCGCAACCAGTCAGGAATTTCTATGGAGGTGACGAGATTACTGATGATGCCGAGCTTGTAGCCGTTCTCGTACAAATCCCGAATGCTTTGCACACCGTTTTCCGCTACGACACGCCTGCCGTCCTTGTTGCGAAACTCCACCGTCAGCTCCACGCAGTTTTTTAAAATCAAATCCCGCGGATATTCGGGCGTGAGCCACTTTGTCCACAGCTCGCTCTCCGGCGCTTCGCGCATGGTTTCAAAACACCATTTGCGGTATCCTTCGTAGCGATAATCCAAAAACTTGCAGAATGCATCGGGGTCGCCTGTTTCACCGCAAAGTTCGGCAATACGCTGCCTTGCCGTCCGCTCAAACGCGGCGTCGCGCTCAACCAGCCGTAACGTGCCACCAAGATCATAAAATATAGCGTCAAATTGTGTGCTCATGTCGTATCTCCTAACTATATTATCTTATCGATAATGGGAATAATTTCAAGCAGATCGGTTATTTTGTAATCCGGTTCCAAACCGCTGCAGAGAAAACCTTCGTCTCTGTGATATATCGCTGGATTGTCGATCTGAATAGAGAGTCCGATGCCGGCATTTTTACAGCCCAAGACATCTCGCGACAGCGTATCTCCTACATAGCAAAACGCATCCTTTTCTATTTCCAGCTTGTCTATCGCCAGCCGAAAAATTTCGTGGGAGGGCTTTCGGAATCCGACTTCGCTGGACAGAATGATCATTTCCATCGCGTCGTATATCCCGCATTCCCTCAAAAAATATGGCGAAAACGTGGTTGAAATGGTATTGCTGATGATTCCAAGGCGTAGATTGCGCTTTTTCAGCGCATCCATGACCTCTTTTACATGAGGACGTGCCGTATTGACAACGCGCATATCGTTATACAGAAAACTCAGTTCTTCGCTTATTGGGGCAAGCTTGTCTCTGCCAACGTCAAAATCCGCAAGATAGAACTCATCCCAAATCCTATCGGCGGGCCACTCCCACAATGTCTGTTCAACGTGATGCTTGTACCGCTCCGCGTTTTGATGGAGCAGGGAGGAAAACACGTCATCGTCTACAGGGATACGGATGTCTTGCTTTTCCAAACGCTTCCGGAGCTCTTTGATAAAGCGCGCGCGCACCTGTTCATCGCTTGTAACAGTGTGAAGAGTACCGCCTATATCAAAAAAAACCGCCTGAATCATTTTTACCCCAACAGCCTCCAATAATGTGTGTTGTATCGGCATACAATGCAAACGTTTGCGTTATCTTGTCTTAATTGTACGGCTGTACTCTGCTTTTGTCAACAACTTTTTGTGGGGCAAAAACGGAACGTTGCGGTTGATTCTTCGTGAAAATACCGACTTCGGAAAGGTGTTGACAGTTTTCTTGCCTCATAGTAATATTATGCGCAAGCGTACGTAAATGTTTGCGTTGATTTGACAGGCAGTTTACGTAAATCCAGCCTTTAGGAGCATGAATTGAGACGAGTTACGATAAAAGATATCGCAAAAGAGGCAAACGTCTCTTACGCCACCGTATCAAGGGCGTTGTCCGGTAGTCCCGAAATTAGCGAGAAAACCCGCGCTCACGTATTGGAAGTCAGCAAACGGATGGGCTACACGAAAAACTATATCGCCCATGCCATGGTGAAAAAGCGCACAGGATTGATCGGACTTATCGTCGCCAGTGTAAAAAACCCCTTTATGAGTGAACTTGCGTTTCATATTGAACAGCATGCCATGCTGAAGGGATATAACCTCATGCTTTGCAATTCCTCCCATGATACGGAGCGTGAGCGACAGGTTTTTGAGGTGCTCATAAGCAGACAGGTGGATGGTATCATCATCGTTCCCACAAGCGCGGAAACCCACCGCCATCTTGCGCCGTATCTTGAGACAACCCCTACGGTTTTTGTCGGTGAAAATCTGAGGGATGCCGCCGTGAGCTATGTGGCCATCGATAACTACCGCGGCACCAGAATCGGCATGGAGTATCTTTATGGGTTGGGACACCGGGACATCCTTTATTTCGGCAGGCGCAAAGGTTCTGTGACACATCAGCTGCGCGCGAACGGCTACATAGACGCATGCGAGGAGGCGGGGATCGAGCCTATGATTTGCCACAGCAGCTACACGTCAAGCTCCATACAAAACGGCTATCAACTTGCAAAGACCCTGCTTGCAAAGCCCATCGACTACACGGCGGTTTTTGCGGCGACGGACTCAATGGCGCTTGGCTTTATGAAGGCGACCAGCGAGCTGAAAATCAGAATACCCAAGGATCTTTCCCTGATGGGCTTCGACAACATCCAGTATGCAGAACTACCGCGCATTGATCTTACCACCATTGAGCAGCCCCAGCAGGCCATTGCGGCGACCGCCGTAGATACCCTGCTTGAGCGCATAAACAATCCGCAGGCAGGTTATGCGCACCACGTGTTGTCTCCGAAGCTGATTGAGCGCGGCACCTGCAAACAGCTGAGTGATACAGAATGACAGCAAACGGAGGCGCCATGTTTCGCTACGACACGCATGTTCATACCAAGGAAACGAGCAGGTGTGGGCACTTAACCGCCGAACAGATCGTAAAAAAATACATAGAGCTGGGATATGACGGCATCTGCATCACCGACCATCTGCATCAGGAATATATCGATACCCTCGACACCAAACAATGGTATTCAATCGCGGATGCCTATCTTGCCGGGTACCGCACCGCCAAAGAGTGGGGTGACAGGCTGGGGCTGTCCGTCATTTTGGGTGTGGAGATCCGCTTTCCGGAGAGCGAGCGGGATTATCTTTTGTATGGTGTGGACGAGATGTTTCTCTACCGCCATCCTTTTCTGTACGATACGACACCACAGGCGTTTTATGGCACGTTCTGCGATGAGGTGCTGATTATACAGGCGCATCCCTTTCGAAATTATGAATTCATCCATGAGGGTTGCATCCACGGATTGGAGATCGTAAACGGCAATCCGCGTCATGCGAATCGCAACGACAGGGCGCTGCAATACGCACTGGACAACCCGGATTTGTTTCGCCTCTGTGGATCGGACACCCATCGAATCGGAGATGAGGGACAAAACGCTCTGTTGTCGTGCGCGCCGATCCACGATTCTTTTGTGCTGCGCGACACCATTCTGCGCAGAGATTACTCCCTCTGGTCCAAGAATGAGAAAGATATCATTCTTGCCGGTTGCAAAAATATCGGAAAATGCTGAAAATCCATTTTATCAATGTTGCCGATGGGGACGCCATTCTGCTGGAGCATTCCTATGAGGAGAAAACGCGCTATATTCTGATTGATACCGGAAGGAGCGTATTACAAGACGATCCCTTGTCAAAGCGCATGCTTGCCGTCGACTATCTGAAACGGGCGGATGTCATGCGATTGGAGGGGTTGATTATCACGCATTTGCATCTCGATCACAGCGCGGGGCTGGAAAACATTCTGAATGCCGGCATTGCTGTTGACAACATTTACGCATCGTTCTTTCCGCCCGCGGACGCGGATGATATTATGGCGGATTCCGCCTGTGTCAAGACGATCAGGAATCTGATTGGAAGTCTGAATATCTATCATCAAAACTGTAAGAGGCTGCGTCAGAGCGGATGCGCATTTGTCGAGGTTACCGATACAAGGGACTTTTTCTTCGAGGATTTGCATATCAAGATTATATGCACCGATCCTCTTGCGAACAAGGCGCAAAACAGTATTTTTTCCGATTTGTTTTATCAAAATATTGCGGTTGATGCCGATGACGTTTATGCTGCCGCAGCGGCTCGCAACCCCAATTCTTTGCGCGTCCGGATAACGTACCGGGGTAAAATAATCGAACTTGCGGGAGACAGCTACGGGTCGCTGTGGGAGAACGAGAAGTTGGACAGGTGCGATATCTTCAAGCTGCCTCACCATGGAGACCAGAAATCGATTACCCCTACCATCGCGGAAAAACTGTATCCCAGGTACGCCGTCATTTCCTGCCAGAGAGCGTATATGCCCGAAAAAGACAGACCTTCTCTGCAAATGGCGCAGATGCTCCTTAGCAGAGGATGCAAGGTCTATTTTACCGACAGCTTCGGTGCGCCGTGGAATGATGCGGTTTGCGATTGGGATGCGTGTGTCTTTACAATCACCGATAACGGCGACATTGTTGCGCCATAGTTTTCTTTGGCTTTCGCCTTCGTCAAACATCGATGCATTTATGCCTGTATGTAAGGTTCTTTCCATTTCATCGCGCAACATGTTGTTGACAAATCAAAAGGGGTCGTGTATATTTAACAATCATAACGCAAACGTTTGCATAAATTTATGGAGGTGGAGGAGTATGATTTCCCAAATTGATACGATCTTCTTTGATGTCGGCGCGACACTACGCTATGTTGTGGAGGATGAGCCCTTCGCCAAAGAAGCCGAACGCCAACTGATCAAACTGGTACAATCCACCGAGGAGCACGACGTGTTCTTTGAACGATTGACGGCCAATTGGCGGGCGTATCGAAACCGTGCGAAAACCATCCTGCTTGATTGCTCCGAAATGGAATTGTGGACGCAGTACCTTCTACCCGATTATCCTGTGGAGATCATTGCGCCCAATTCCGCGAAACTGACACGTTTATGGCGCGACCATGACGGACGCAGAGTGCCGCATGACGGGGTTTTGACCGTTGTTCCCGAACTGCACCGCCGCGGCTACAAACTCGGCATCATCGCAAACACCGTGACCGAGACCGAAATCCCGGATTGGCTGTGCGAAGATGGTATTGTGGGGTACTTTACCACGGTGATTTTGTCCTCCAAAGTGCGTTTGAGAAAACCGGATCCGGCTATCTATGAGCTTGCCGCGCGCTGTGTTGGGTCGCCGCCGGAAAACTGCGTGTATATCGGTGATAATCCCATGCGGGATGTCGAAGGGGCGTATGACGCCGGCTTTAGCGCCATGATTCTTTTTGAGGACGCGGGTGCCGCGGACAGAGAAGGAGAGCTTCCGGCTGCTGAGCCGACACACAGGATTCGTGCCATCCCGGAGCTGTTGGATATTTTTTCCGATCGTGGCTGAAGCAACGTTTTAATGAAGATTGAGATGCCTTCTTGGAGGATGTCATGAAAAAACCGGAAAACATCACCGCGATATTTCTTGATTTGGGTGATACATTTCGCGTCATTCGCGAAGACGAAGCATACAAAACCAACGCAAAGAAGGAAATTGCGCGGTTGCTTGGTGTTGAAACCGACGCCGCGCGCTTCTTTGATGAAGTCATTGAGGTCAGATATCAGGAATATCGCAAGTGGGCGCTGGCAACCATGTGCGAGGCGCCGGAAAACCTGCTGTGGACATGGTGGCTTGCCTTCGATTTTCCGAAGGATTCAGTGAAAAAAAATGCCATGGCGCTCACCTATCAGTACAGACAAACAAAAGGAGAGCGCGTCGTGGTGGATGGCGGTGTGGAAACCGTCAAGGAACTGCAGCGTCGTGGCTACAAGCTCGGCATAGTGTCGGATTTGGTAGGCACGCAAGAGGTGGATGAGTGGTTGGACCGCGATCAACTGCGTCCGTACTTTTGTACGGTGCAGCAATCATCGGTCACTCTGATCCGAAAGCCGCATCCGGCAATATTCTTCTACGCCGTTCGAGAGGCGGGCGTAGATCCTGGGAACTGCTGCTTTGTGGGCGACAATCTCGACAGAGACATCGCCGGCGCAAAGCAGGCCGGCTTTGGGTACACGATTGGGGTTAGATACGAGGGGAAGCGCAACACAAAACTGGAGATTACCGAGGAAAATCGTCCGGATGCCTTCATCACGCATTTTTCTGAGCTTCTCGGCTACTTTCCGACGATTGATTGAGGAGGGAACATGAGCAAGGGTTTTCACGGCGGTGACGCTCTGGCAAGAGCGGTTGAGAGTGCATACCGCAACAATCAGGTGGATTATTCAATGCCGCCCATGGCGCTGGTGGACGAGAACGGCAACGCCGTCGGTAAGATACAGGACGGAGATACCGTCATCTTTTGCTGTAGGCGCGGCGAGCGTGAAATCGAGTTGACCGAAGCGTTTACCGATCCGAATTTCACGGGCTTTGCGCGGAAGCATATGAAAGATCTTCTTTTTGCCATCCTGACACTGTATCATGAAAAGTTCAAAGACCTGCCCATTGCGTTTGCGCCGGAGTGCGTGGATACGCCACTTGCTCAGGTGCTTTCGGCGCATGGCATTCGACAGTTTCATTGCGCGGAATCCGAAAAGTTCGCGCACGTCACCCATTTCTTCAACGGCGGCCACAACGCGCCGTTCCCCGGAGAGGATGATGTTTCCATTCCCTCGCCCAAAGGCGTGGCATTTGACCAGGTGCCCGAGCTTCATCTTCCCAAGGTTTGCGAAAGAGTCAAGCAGGCGATCAATGACCAGTACGGATTTATTGTCGCGAATTTTGCAAACGGTGATGTTATCGGGCATACATCAAGCACAGAAGCCAAGTTGACCGCGGTAAACGCTGTTTCGGAATACGTGCACGAGGTTACGGCACATGCCAAGACCAAGGGCTATACGATTCTGATTACCGCGGACCACGGAAACATCGAAACACTGCGTGACAGCCAGGGCAAGCCCCATGTGGCTCATACAACCAGTCAAGTGCCGTTTCTCGTCGTTGATCCGAGGCACGAAAGCATCGTGCTCCGAGACGGTAAACTTGCCGATGTCAGCCCGACGATCTTGAAAATACTCGGCATTGAGAAACCCGCCTTGATGCAGGGAGAATCCTTGATAACCGAGGGAGGAGTCCATAACAATCGCGTCATGCTGTTGATTTTGGACGGCTGGGGCATTGGAAGCGGCGATGAGAATGACGCGCTGTTTGTCGCGGATACGGAAAAATGGGACGCGTTGCTTACGCGGTATCCCAACTGCCGCTTGGATGCGTCCGGAGAGGCGGTTGGACTTCAAGCGGGAAAGGCCGGCAATTCGGAGGCGGGGCACACAAATCTTGGCGCGGGCAGAGTGGTGCTTCAGGATGACGTGCGCATCGATAACGCCATCGCAGACGGAACTTTCGAAAAAAACCCCGTGATTTTATCGTGCATCGAGCGCGCGAAAGAAAACGGCAGACCGCTGCACCTGATCGCGTTGCTTACAAAAAGGTCGAGCCACGGTAGCATTGATTACCCCATTGCCATCACAAGGATGGCGGAGGGTGTCAAGGATGTGTTTATCCACATCATATTCGACGGACGTTCCACGGATCCGGGCAGCGCGCCGGCGCTGCTTCGTGAACTGGATTCCACGCTTTCGAGCATCGGCAGGGGAGTTATCGTTGACGGGGTAGGCAGGGGCATTGCGCTGGACAGGGACTTGAATTATGACAAGATAAAGCGCGCGTACTGCTCCATGACGGTCGGCACGGAAGGGAATTACAAACGATAGATAAAAGGAGGTGGCATATGATTTTCGCTTCAAGTCTTTTTGATCCGATGAATCTATCCAATATTCAGCTGAATGCAGGGCAAATTGTGACGCGTCTGCTTGTCGCCATGCTGATAGGTGCGGTCATCGGAACCGAGCGTGAATTTACCCATAGACCTGCGGGGATTCGCACATATACGCTTGTTTCGTTGGGCTCCTGTGCGGTCATGATAACCAGCCAGTTAATTTTTCTGCAATACAGCCAGCACGGCGCAATGCCGGATCCGGGCAGACTCAGCGCTCAGGTGATTGCGGGTGTCGGCTTTCTTGGTGCGGGTACGATCCTTCGCGAGGGTGTAGCGGTCAAGGGGCTTACGACCGCGGCAGGTCTGTGGGCGGTGGCGTGCCTCGGCATCGCAATCGGCGCGGGTTACTACATAGTCGGCGGAGTGGGTGCGGTGTGTTTGCTTGTGACACTGGTGGTCCTTGAATGGGTGCAACGCCGGATTATGCACAGAAGAAACGAAATCTATTCGTTTCGGGTGCTTTGTGATGATCAAGTGAAGGCACTGGAGAGCATATATGCGCTCTCCGCAAAGAACAACGGCAGGCTGAGAGATATTCAGCTCGCAAGGGACGAGGAAAGTAGCAGCAAGAACGTGGCAATCCTGTTCCGCATCGACTTTTCCGGCAGACGTGCCATTGGGAATTCGGTTAACTTCTTTAAGGATTTGAGCATCGATAAAGAAGTGGCATCTGTGAAGATGGAACGACTCAATATGTGAGTGAGGCCATGAACGCTTACGATGTAATGATAATCGGTCCCGCGACCAGGGACATCAATATTGATTACACCGGCGTGGAGGATCGGCGTGTAGGCGGCGCCGTGTCTTTCTGCGCGGCGTCCGCCGCAGCAACGGGCGCCAAGGTATTTGCGGCGGTGAAGATTCATCCGGACGATGCCGACATTATGGATGAGATTCCGCTATCGGATTGCGACAAGATCATCCTTCCGGCAGTACGCACCACGCTGATGCGCAACGAGTACTTTACGCAGGATAGGGAGCGGAGACAGTCGAATTGCCTTGCGCAATCCGATACCGTGCAATTGTCCGAAATACCGAATCATTCCTGCAAGATTTATCACCTTGCAGGGCTGCTGTACGGGGATTTTTCCGAAACGCTGATTCGCGGTCTTGCAGATAGAGGCAAGCTGTCTGCCGATGCGCAGGGTTTTTTGCGGCACAATGTGGACGGAAACATGGAGTTCTTCGATTGGAAGGACAAGGAGAAGCTGCTGCCCTTTTTCTCATTTTTGAAGGTGGACGCATTGGAGGCGGAAATACTGACAGGTGAGGCGGATCGTGTTGCGGCGGCCAAGAAACTGCACGCAATGGGCGCGCATGAAATTCTGCTTTCACACAACAAGGAAATGCTGATATTTGACGGGAATGCCGTTTATACCTGCCCCGTCAAGGCGCGCAACCTTCGCGGCAGGACAGGGCGAGGAGACACATTCACGGGTGCTTATCTTGCGATGCGGCAAATGGGTGACGATATCGAGACCGCCCTGAAATATGCGACAGCATGCGTATCCCTCAAAATGGAATCCGTAGGGGTGTTTCGCGGAACTCGTGAGGATGTGGAGGCGTATTATGCCGAATTCTATCATTGAGGGGGATGGCTATCTTATCGGAATAAACCTGCCCGGCACAAACCTTGCGGGAGTTGAGAACGCATTGCGCACTATCTCAGAAGACGGCTTTCAAGCGTGCGAAATCAATCTTTCAACCCTTCCCTTTATTCTTTACGGCGACATAAAAACCGAGGTTGTAAGCTTTACCAAGGCCATCATGGAAAAGTACGATCTTGTTTATACCGCGCATGCAAGCTACGGGCTGGACCTTCGCAATGCCTCCACACTGCCGTTGCATCAAAAGGTGCTCAACGCTTCTGTTATGGTGTGCAGCATGCTGGGCATCGACAGGCTGAACGTCCATTTTGAGGAACATTCTCCCGTTGCGGAGCAGGAGCAACTCTTCTTTGAAAGCATCATCCGCGCCGCCGACCTCGGGCAGGATCTTGGCGTTGCCGTAAACGTGGAGAACATTGAGGTGGAGGATGCGCGGCTCGCGCTTGACGCTGTGAAACGCGTCAACCATCCCAACTGCAAAATGACTTTGGATCTGGGGCATCTGTACATCTCCGCAAACTATTTCGGTTATGATTATTTCAAAACGCTTCAGGATTGCCTGCCGTACCTTGGGCACCTGCATATCAACGACAACTACGGCGTTTTTGAGCCGATGCGCATGACCAACAAGCCTCTTTATGATACGCTTGACAAGGGGAGCCGTTTCACATTCGGTTTGGGGGATATTCACATCCCGCCATTTTGGGGTTCTGTGCCGATTGCGAAATCCTTGAAAATAATTCGCGACAGCGGGTACCGCGGCATTTGGCTGTGTGAATACTACAGCGACAGATTCTCGCCGTTCAATCATCAGGTGTATACCGACGTGCTAAGCTGTCTGCGCAACGAATAAATCTGCCGAAAAAGCGTACCATGCTCTCTTGCAAACAACACCGATGCCCGGAATTGAGGGGTGGTTGGCATGAAAAAAACCATTGATTTTACCAAGGGCAATCTCGTAAAAGGGATTGTTTTGTTTGCTTTACCAATTTTGTTCAGCGAACTGCTGCAGAATCTCTACAACAACGTGGATGCGCTTGTGGTCGGCAATTTCGTGGGCAGTGATTCTTTGGCTGCCGTCAGTGTATCGGCTCCGATTACAAAACTGATTGTCGGCTTTTTTACGGGCTTGAGCACGGGTGTTACGGCTCATTTGTCGCAATTGTTCGGCAGTGGCAGAGATATGCATCGACAGATGAATACGGTCGCATCGTTTTCTTTGCTGCTGGGGATCCTGCTGTCTGTGGTTGGATTTATTGTCACGCCGCTGCTGCTTTCTCTGGTTTCCCCTCCGCACGCTGTCCATGCGCAGGCGCGCTTCTACCTTTTTGTTTATATGTCCGGGCTGGTGTTTACAGTGTTCTACAACAACTGCTCCGGTATTCTACGCGCCTTCGGCGATGCGAGAGGTGCGCTTATCATAGTTGCCATCACAAGCGTAATGAATATCGTGCTGGACCTTGTTTTTGTATGTGTATTGGGGCTTGGCGTAGCGGGTGTCGCGATTGCGACCGTGCTGTCTCAAGCGGTTTCGGCGGTGGCGGTATTCTTTCGTGTTCGAGCGCATGATCCACGTTTTCGCATATCCGTAAAAGGCCTTATCGGAGAGGTCGGTTTCATCCTTTCTTTGCTGAAGACGGGATTGCCGGCAGGGCTGCAGCATTCTTTGGTATCGTTTTCCAATATATTCGTTTGGCGCTACATCTCCGCCTTTGGCACCGCTGCCATGGCGGGCATCGGTACGGCGCAACGACTGGATCATTTCGTCTCCATGCCTGCCAAGGCGTTCGGCATCACGGCCACCACGATGGTCGGGCAAAATGTCGGTGCGAGACAGGAAAAGCGGGCGCGGTGGGGCATCCGCGTCAGCCTGCTGCTTTCGGTTGCGTCGGTGCTGTGTATGGGTGTTGTGATCTACAGTTTTTCCGAATTCTTCGTGGGATTGTTTAACAACGATCCCGAGGTCATCGCGACCGGTGTTGCCATGATGCGCTTTATCATCCCGTTTTATTTTATCGTTGCGGTTCGCCATAATCTGGTTGGCATGTTGCGCGGATATCGGGATACCTTTGTGCCCATGCTGCTATCTCTTACCGGCATGGTCGGCGCGCGGCAGCTGTTTTTGTATTTCTCCATGGCGAGGGATCATAACGTCGGGAATATCTTTGCCTGCTATCCGGTTGCGTGGACCGTGACAACGGTGTTGATTCTGGTCTATTACCTTATAAAAAAAAACACCAGAAAAAGAGGGGAGCAAAAGCAAATGTTCGGAATATGACGACATTGTTCCGTACCGCACGAACTTGAGATGAGATTTTGTTCGGCGGCGAGGCGGTTTATTGCGTAAACCGTGGTAAGATAAGATAAAACGATAGGGAGGAGCTACTTATGAAATTGAGGAATTTGGATTCTATTCGGTACGCCATCGCGTGTCCTACGAGCATGGGGGTGCGGATCACCCCACAGAATCGCATGGCGGTACAAAACAGCAACCTGTTTTACCTGCAATGTACAAGCGCGGAGACAAATGTTCTCAACATTGCCTCTTCTCTTGGACATGAGTGCCTGGCGCTGACAAAGTTTGTGGAGGGCAGCCCCATCGCGGCGTTTATTCAGGCGGAATTACGCAAGCGCAACATCCGTTATGAGGGGGCGACCGTTCCGCAGGGCGGACCGTGGGGCTATCGTCATCAGTTTAACATCGCGGATTCGGGTTTCGGCTTGAGGGGGCCGCGTGTATGGAATGATCGTGCAGGCGAGGTGGGCAGAACCCTCAACATCGCGGATTTTGATGTTCCGCGCATCTTTGGCCAGGAGGGCGTTGGCATCCTGCACATATCGGGTTTGATCGCCGCGATGAGTTCCGATGCCACAAAATGCTGCCTTGCGTTGGCGGAGGCCGCGAAGCAGTACGGCACACTGGTCAGCTTTGACCTCAACTATCGCGAGACCTTCTGGGAGGGCAGAAAAGAGGAACTTTCCGACGCGTTTAGCCGCATCGCTTCCATGGCGGATGTGCTGGTTGGCAATGAGGAAGATTTTCAGCTGTGCCTTGGCGTTCAGGGCCCCGAAACCGGTGGCAAGGGGCTACCGGACAAGATTGGAAGCTTCCAAGCGATGATCGAGCAGGTGCGGGAACGTTATCCGAACACACAAGCATTCGGTACGACCTTGCGTCAGGTGCTTAGCGCAAACGAACATCTATGGGGCGCGATTTTGCTTTCCGAAGGCAAATGGTACGTGGAAGAGCCGCGTCCTATTGAGGTGATGGATAGAATTGGCGGCGGTGACGGCTTTACGGGCGGCATATTATACGGCATCTTATCGGGATGGACGCCGGACAAGTGGCTGAAGTTCGGTTGGGCGACGGGCGTGCTCGCGGCGTCTTCCCTAAACGATTACGCAGAACCTGCGGATGAAAAGCAGGTTTGGGATATTTACAAGGGCAATGCCCGTGTGCAACGATAAGATTATTTAAAAGATGATTAAAGGGGATGGACAACATGAAACAGGCTGATATTGGTTTGATCGGGCTTGCCGTTATGGGCGAGAATCTCGCGATGAACATGGAATCTAAGGGCTTTACCGTGGCGGTGTATAATCGCACCGTAGAGAAGGTGGATAACTTTGTCAAAGGCAGAGCGGCGGGCAAGAACATCATTGGCTGCCGTACATTAGAGGATTTACAGGCGAGTCTCTCGGTTCCCCGAAAGGTGATGCTGATGGTTAAGGCGGGCAATCCCGTGGATGAGTATATTGAAAAGTTGCTTGCCGTCTTGGAGCCCGGCGATATCATCATCGATGGCGGAAACAGCCATTTTCCTGATACCGCAAGGCGCGCCGCGTATGTGGAAAGCAAGGGGCTGCTGTTCATCGGTACCGGCGTTTCGGGTGGCGAGGAAGGCGCGCTGAAAGGTCCCGCTATGATGCCCGGCGGCTCAAAGGCGGCATGGGAATACGTCAAGCCCATCTTCCAGAGCATCTGCGCAAAGGTAGGGCGCCACGGTGATATTCCCTGTTGTGATTGGGTCGGAGAAGGCGGCGCGGGACACTTTGTCAAGATGGTGCACAACGGCATCGAATATGGCGATATGCAGCTGATATGCGAGGCGTATCATCTGATGCGCGATGGTTTAGGATTCTCGACAGAAGAGATGCACCAAGTCTTCGCGGATTGGAACGAGGGCGAACTGGATAGTTATCTGATTGAGATTACGCGCGATATTTTAGGCTATGTGGATGCAAACGGCGAGCGGACCGTGGAGAAGATTTTGGACACCGCGGGACAAAAGGGCACGGGAAAATGGACGGCGATTACTGCGCTTGACGAGGGAGTTGCCTTGACGCTTATTGCCGAAGCGGTGTTCGCGCGCTTTCTGTCCTCCCAAAAAGACGCGCGCGTGGAGGCGGCAAAGAAATACCCTAAAGAGATTCCATCGTTTGAGGGCGACAAAAAAGCGTTTGTGGAGAACCTTAAAAAGGCGGTATACGCCTCCAAAATTATCAGCTACGCACAAGGCTATGCCCTGATGCGCGAAGCGGCAAAGACCAACGGTTGGAATCTCAACTACGGCGGCATCGCCATGATGTGGCGCGGCGGCTGTATCATCCGTTCACGTTTTTTGGACAAGATTTTTGATGCATTCGAAAAGAACTCCGAACTATCCAATTTGCTGATGGACGATTACTTCGCCTCCGTGATAAACGATTGCGCGGCATCGTGGCGCGAGATTGTGTCTTACGCAGCAAAGATCGGCATTCCCATGCCCGCCATCTCCTCCGCGCTCAACTATTTTGACGGCTACACCACAGCACGTCTTCCGGCAAATCTTTTGCAGGCGCAGCGCGATTACTTTGGCGCGCATACTTATGAGCGCATCGATGCGCCGCGGGGGCAATTTTTCCACACCAACTGGACGGGCGAAGGTGGCGATACCACCTCCGCAGCTTATCTCGCATAAGGAGGAGAGCGCTATGAAACTACCCATACAAACGGATTTAGGCGGCAAGGTAGCTGTGGTGACTGGCGCAGGCGGTGTGCTCTGCGGGATGTTCGCAAAAGCTCTCGCGGCAAGCGGCGCAAAAGTCGCGCTGCTGGATTTGAACCTTGATGCCGCCCGGAAAATCGCGGATGTCATCACGGAGGAGGGTGGCACGGCAAAGGAATATCTATGCAACGTGCTTGACCGCGCGAGCATGGAAGCCTGTCATGAAGCGGTGTTTTCCGATTTTGGCGCCTGCGACATCCTGATCAACGGCGCGGGCGGCAACAATCCGCGTGCCTCTACGGATAAGGAGTACTACGAATCGGGGGATTTGGACGCAGGTATCAAGACATTCTTTGATTTGGACAAGGGCGGCGTGGAGTTTGTGTTTAATCTGAACTTTATCGGTACGCTGCTGCCCACGCAAATCTTCGCCAAAGATATGCTGGGAAAGACGGGCTGCAATATATTGAACATCTCTTCCATGAACGCGTACACACCTCTGACAAAGATCCCCGCATATTCCGGCGCGAAGGCGGCGATTTCCAATTTTACACAGTGGCTCGCGGTGCACTTTTCCAAGGCAGGCATCCGCGTCAACGCCATTGCGCCGGGGTTCTTCTCTACCAATCAGAACAAAGCGTTGCTTTGGAATGAGGACGGAACTCCCACCGCGCGTACCGGCAAAATCCTCGCCGCCACCCCGATGGGCAGGTTTGGCGAGGCGGAGGAGCTCATCGGCGGACTGTTGTTCTTGCTTAACAACGAGGCTGCATCGTTCATTACGGGTGTCGTGTTGCCCATCGACGGCGGATTTTCCGCATATTCGGGGGTGTAAAGAATGAACTTCTTCTATACCGCCAAAACAGACGAAGGCTTATCCCGACAGGAGTTGCGCGCGGCGGTGGAGCGATCCGTATCTGCGCGCGACGCAAGAAGGGTACTGATTGTTCCGCCTGATTTTACACGCTTCCACAGCAACGCAGGTCTCCTGACCAACCTCTACTATCACCTTTTGACGGAACGCGGAGCCACAGTGGACATTATTCCTGCGCTTGGCACGCACGTCGCCATGACCGATGCGGAGATCACCGAGATGTACGGCGACATTCCCCGCGAGCGCTTTTTTGTGCACAACTGGCGCACGGACGTGGTGCGATTGGGGGAAGTGCCGTCGGATTACCTGGAGAAGATTACTGAGGGTTTGTGGACGGACGCGGTCTCCGTGGAAATCAACCGCCGCGTGATGGATGCGCATTACGATTGGATTCTCTCTATAGGGCAGGTGGTTCCGCACGAGGTCATCGGAATGTCAAACCATGCGAAAAACCTGTTTGTCGGCGTGGGCGGCAGCGATATGATTAATAAGTCCCACATGGTCGGCGCGGTATACGGCATGGAACGCATGATGGGCAGGGATCACACACCCGTGCGAAAGCTTCTGGACTACGCATTGGAACACTATCTGTCCAAGCGCCCTGTCACATTCGTTCTTACCGTCACAACGGCGCCTGACGGGAACATTCGCACACATGGTCTGTTCATCGGCGAGGGAAGAGAATGCCTTAACGAGGCCGTGCGCCTCGCGCAGCAGAAGAACATCGATTTTGTGGAAACGGGACTGAAAAAGTGTGTGGTTTACCTGGACCCATCCGAATTCAAAAGCACATGGCTTGGCAACAAAGCTATTTACCGCACACGCATGGCAATGGCGGACGGCGGCGATCTTGTTGTGCTTGCGCCCGGCATTGAGCGTTTCGGCGAGGATACCGAGGTGGATGCATTGATACGCAAGTACGGATATCGCGGCAGGATTCATACCTTGGAGCAGTTTAACAAGGCCGAAAACACAGACCTGCGCAACAACATGGGCGCAGCGGCGCATCTCATCCACGGATCAAGCGATGACAGGTTTACCATCACCTATGCGGTGAAGAATATCTCCAAAGAAGAAATAACAAGCGTAGGCTTTGTCGCCGCCGATTACGATACGATGGCAGTCCGCTATGACCCGAAGACCTTGCAATACGGCTACAATGCCATGCCGGACGGCGAAGAGATCTATTTCATTCCAAACCCCGCTCTTGGGCTATGGATCGACAAGCAAAGGTTCGCAGAAGAATAACCGGCAGAAAAAGCCTTGTGGATCAGCATTTCCTGTCGGTTAGCGAGACGATAAGACGCCTCTTTATGCTTCTATCTTCATCTTGCCGCTTACGAGCAACGACAAGTGTTTGCCGATGTGGCGCACAAGTTCTGCTTGGTAATCGTTCTCATGCGTGTGCAGGCACGCAAAAAATGCGTTCCGGAACCAGGCCTCATTCAGCAATATTCCGTACGTGATGTGCATGGTCTGCCTTGAGGCGGGTATGGAGAGATATTCAACCAAGTATTCATCGCTTTCCAAATCAATGTTGGGAATCGTGTTTGAGTCGGTGGACACGTGGTAATATTGTTCCGCCTTCGCTCGATTGGCAAGCGCGAAGCGATGCGCGCGGCGGTACAGACTTGGGTTGGCCCGAGCAACAACCCGCAGAGCCTCCAGCCAGCTGGTGCCCGCCGTCTTCACGTGCACATGGCAGTTGGAGATCCTGCCCACTGCAGAGAAGACGGAAAATTTGTCCGAACCGGAATGCAGCGAGAGTTTGTAACCGAAATGGTCCGCAATTTGCTGATGCGCGGCATAGTCCCGCGCAAACGCGTTCAGGTCCCCTACATATTCAATTCCCTTTTCAAACTCTCCCGAAAAGTGCGGCGCCACGCTGACAGGCGTTATACCGTGGAGATGCAACTCGTTCGCGATTACAAAATGCTCCACAGGCGTGGTAATGGACAGTGTCTCATCTACGGACAGCTCAAAATCGACGTCGTGCGTCTTGACGCTTTCAATGAAACGGAAGCAATCGACGGTGTGCGTAATCGCCTTGTAGAAGACAAGCACGGTTCTCTTGAGTTGTTTAAAGGAAATCTCCCCGATTACCGGAAACTCTTTTCCGACATAATTGTTTTCGTAGTGCGTTTTGACCGATGCGGGCAGAGCGGCGTACAAGGTGTCGATCTCTTCATCGCAGGCATTTGCGATTGCCGCATCAATATTGTTTGAACAATCAAGTGTAATCATGGTGCAGCCGCAATCCAGCGCCATCTTGATCTCTTCCCGGGTCTTCAAATGATCACCGTCCGCTCCGTATCCGCCCGTGTATCCCACCTGGAGAACACCGAAACTCGCCGCCGCGATAACCTCCTCAAAGGTTCTTCCTGTTAGCGTCAGTTCACGAATGGATTGCTGTGCGAGCACAGGGAATGCATCGTAGCCCGAAATCGCCTTGATATGCCCCGGCGTGGCGATTCCCAGCCTGTCGCCAAGCCCTATCGTAAATGGGTGTCCCTTATGGCTGACGGGTTTGGTAAACGGAAGCAACGCATGCAGCGCTTTCGCGTTTTGGACCGACAGCTCGCAAAACCTGACTCCGTCGCAATCTTTTCCGTGAAATGCATGGGCACCGTTTCCCGAGACCGCAAGCAACTTTTTGCTGCCGTCATTTACCATTGCGACGGCGGTACCGCTCGCCTCAAAAAAAGAATCGGCGTATGAAAAGAGTTGCTTTTGTGCTCGAAATGCATTTTTCAGCATTGTGCTGGGCATATACACCACCCCCTCCCGATTTTGCAATGCGGACGGCGCGGTATTTCTCATGTACGCGCCGCTAATAGACGAATTATAAAGCAGTGCCATGGGCTTGTCAACGAAAACGTTTCCAAAAATAGTATAGATGACGGTTTATGTTAGAATGAATCGAATAAACATGAAAATGGGTGAAGAGGGCTGATTTGAGAGGGTTTTAAAAATTTTGTACAAGATTTTATAATTTATAGGTGAATTTTGTGTTGACAATCACAAAGTGACTTTGTATAATTTGGTTGTAAGTGAACGCAAACGTTTGCGACACAAAGAGAAGAGGTGTGGTCATTGGCAAACAAGATCAAGCATCCGTTAACAGGAAAGAGGTTGAAGAACCTGATCCTTGGCGTTGTATCGAATCCGTTCAATATGGTGGTCTTTATCTCGCTGATTTTGCTGATTAGCCTGATTATCGTTCCGTTGTTTACCATGTTGAGAGAGACGGTCACTCTCGCCGCAAGCGAGTTGAGACGTGTAGATGGTGAAATCGGCGATTTTACCCTCTATTATTGGAAGTATGTTTTCGCAAGCAAATTGTCAAGCGCGGTGCTGTGGACACCGCTTCGCAATTCCCTGCTCATTGGCATATTCGTAACGGCAATATCCGTGCCGCTCGGCTCTATTCTTGCGTGGCTTGTTGTTCGCTCCGACATACCGGGCAAGAGGCTGCTTTCTATGCTGGTGATCATTCCCTACATGATTCCCTCTTGGTGCAAAGCATTGTCGTGGCTTGCGATGTTCAGAAATTCGCGCTCGGGACATCTGGGCTTTTTTGCAGGGCTTGGCATCAACATTCCGGACTGGCTGGCGTACGGACCGTTTGCCATTATATCGGTCATGGTGCTGCACTACTATGCGTTCGCCTACATCATGGTGTCCGGCTCGCTGCGTTCTGTGAACAGTGAGCTTGAGGAGATGGGCGAGATTCAGGGCGCATCAAAGCTGCAAATATTAAAGAGCATCACGATGCCGCTGGTGTTGCCCTCTATTCTTTCGGCAGCCATCATGACCGTTTCCAAATCTGTCGGTTCGTACGGCGTGGCGGCGAATCTCGGAACGCGCATCGGCTACTTCACGCTTGCGACAAAGATGAAGGAATTCATCAATGTCGGTCCGCATGCGGTAGGATATGTCATGAGCATCCTGCTTATTGTGATGGCCACCGGAACCATCTTCGCGAATCGCCTTTTCCTCGGTCATCGCCGTTCGTTTGAGACAATGGGCGGAAAGGGCACCCGGCACACGCCGATTCCCCTCGGCATGTCAAAGTATCCACTCTTGATATTCATTGTGGTATTTCTGCTGGTGGCTATGGTCATGCCTCTGTTTGTGCTCTTGATGGAAACGTTCCAAAAATCAACCGGTATGGGTTATTCGCTGGACAATCTCACGCTTTACAACTGGATTGGCAGACTTGAGGATGCGACTTGGCAGGTTGATTATCCCGGCATATTCCGAAACCCGGAGTTTGGCAGGGCAGTATGGAATACCTTAAGACTTACGGTGGTAGCATCCATTATTACCGCGTTCTGCGGTCAGCTGCTGGGTTATATTTCATCGAGAGGCAGAGGCAAATGGTACGGCAGTCTTACTGAGCAACTTGTTTTTATTCCTTATCTCATGCCCGGCGTGGCTTTTTCCGCCATCTACTTTGCGATGTTCGCCAAACCCAGCCTGTTTGGCCTCATCCCATCATTGTACGGAACATTCACATTAATTGTGCTGGTCAGTGTCGTCAAGCACTTCCCGTTTGCCAGCCGCGCGGGCACCGCGAATATGCTGCAAATCGGCACGGAGCTCGAGGAGGCGGCAGATATCGCGGGTGCCAGCTTTTGGCGGCGCATGATCAGAATAGTTATTCCGCTGGCGAAACAAGGCTTTATTTCCGGCTTTATGTTGATTTTTATCAGCATCGCGAAGGAACTGGACCTGATTATCATCATGATGACACCCCAAACCAGAACCATGTCGTATTTGGCATTCCAGTATTCACGTGATGCCATGCCGCAGATGGCGGATGCCATATCGGTCTGTGTTCTGGTGTTTATTCTCATCAGCTACCGTATCGCGAACCACTTTGGTGCGGATATCGGCAAGAGCTGGGGTTAATTTATACGCTGAAAGAAGATTTTTGAAAGGATTGTAATTATGAGCAGGATAGAACTGAAAAACATTGATAAATTCTTTGGTGATAATCACGTGCTTCGCAATCTCAACCTGGTTATCGAAGATGGCGACTTCATGACGCTGCTCGGTCCGTCCGGTTGCGGAAAAACTACTTTGCTGCGTGTGGTCGCAGGTCTTGAAAAGCCGCAGAACGGCACCATGACGATTGACGGGGTGGAGATTATCAACGCGGCGGACGCGCTGTTTGTCGAGCCAAGCAAGCGAGATTTGAATCTCGTATTCCAAAGCTACGCCCTTTGGCCGCACATGACAGCTTACAACAATGTCGCGTTCGGACTCAAGATTAAAAAAATTCCTGCCGCCAAGATCGAAGAGATGGTCATGAAGTCGCTGCGGCTGATGCGCATCGATGAACTCAAAGACCGCTACCCGAACGAGCTGTCGGGCGGACAGCAGCAACGTGTCGCCATCGCCAGGGCCATCGCGTCCGAGCCAAAACTGATTTTGCTGGACGAGCCGCTGTCAAACCTTGACGCAAAGCTGCGCATCGACATGCGTGCCGAGCTGAAGAGACTCCACAGGGAAATCGGCGCAACCATCATCTACGTTACGCACGATCAAATTGAGGCATTGACCATGTCCACAAAGATCGCGCTGTTCGAGGAAGGGTGTCTGGCGCAGGTAGCACCGCCGATGGAGCTTTACATGAACCCCATTGATTTGGTCGCGGCGGACTTTATCGGAAATCCCAGAATTAACTTCCTGAAGGGTACCGCAAGTTATAGCAACGAGAAACTGCATGTCAAGATCAATATCGGCGAGTATGATTTTGACAAAGAAGATATGACAGAGGAGCCCATCCCGGAAGGGGAATTCCCCTGTGTGGTCGGCCTTCGCCCGGAGCAGGTCTATATCCACACGGAAGCAGTAGAGAGCAGCATTCCCGCGACAATATACGCGGGGCAGCCCGCGGGCAGCGAAACATTGGTAACGTTGACGGTCGGCGGACAGGAATTTCTTGCGAAGGAAATCGGACTGAAAGACTACGAGATGGGACAGACCGTATATCTGGAAATCGACCCCAACAAGCTCAACGTCTACGACGAGAAGAGCACAAGACTGATCAAGCTTGCGGTATAACGCAATTGCATGATAAACACACACATACACCTTTGAAAGGAGAAGGAAATCATGAAAAGACTGTTGGCATTTGTGATTGCTCTATTGCTTGTGTTCACGCTTATTGGCTGCAATGGGCAGGAGAGCAGTTCGGCACCGCCCGTCCAGACAACCAAACCGGTACCGGGCGAAACGACAGGAGCAGACCCCGAACCTTCGGGAGATGATGAAATCGATTGGAACAATCTGAGCGATGAAGAATTGTATGAAATGGCAAAGGAAGAGGGCGGGATCATCAATGTGTATGCGGGTTCAGGCAAAATGCTGAAAACCGGCAAGGCATTCCTCGCGAAGTACCCCGATTTGAAACTCGAAGTATATGACCTCGACCAAGATGAAGCAAAGGGCAAGATTAAAACCGAGAATGAAACCGGAAACATCACCGCTGATGTGCTGCACACGAAGGACACCGCCGGTGAGATCTACTATGACTATCTCCCCATGGGATACATCGAGACCTATTATCCCACGGATTTGGTCGCGAATATTCCGGATAATTTGCTCACCTACGGCTTGCCGTTCTATTCTTCGATGAACCTTTGGTATTACAACAATTCGGCGTTCCCGGATGGTTGCCCGCTGGATAACTGGTGGGATATCGTTCACGTCAAAGAAGACGGCACTCCCAAGTGGAAACTCATTACCAAGAACCTCGGTTCTGAAACCGCGTACATCGCGCTGCTGAGCTCGTTTGCAATCAATTCGGATCAAATGGCCGCCGCATACGAAGATTACTATGGCGAGCCCATCACCTACACTTACGATGCGGAATTGGCGGAAGTTGAGGCGAACAATGCAGGCTTCGAATTCATTTGGCGTCTGTCCCAGCATCCGGGTCTTACCTTTATCGAGGATGGCGACGAGATTGTTCAGGCCGTCCACTTCGCTTACGAAGAAGGTGGCGAACACGCTCTGGGCTTTGCGTCCGCATCCAAGCTTGATAACCGCGATGACGGCTACAACATTGAGTGGGTGACGGGTCTTGCACCGTACACGGCGATGATGAACTGCAACTACATGTATGTCATCAGCGGCTGTGACAATCCTGCCGGCGCAAGATTGTTCATCCGTTTCCAAATGAGCAAAGAGGGTTTTGACAGTTCGTTCAATGCGCTGGGCAACTGGCCGGTTGATTCCTCGCTGCCCAACGAGGAGAACCCGTTCACCATGGCAGAATTCGGGCCGGAAGTTAACGGTGCAATTACGCCCGATATCGAGGCTTTGTACGACATCTTCCTCGACGCGCAAGACAGTTGGATTCACTGGTACGACATGAACCCGAACAAATAATCACGTGATTTAATCGCTACGTTGCGGGCGGTATGTAGGCATGCCGCCCGCAATACTATATAATAAGGAGTTGCAGGGATTCTTCCGTGGAAAACAAAACAGCCACTAAATATGAATTCTGGGATATGTTCCGTTTCACCAAGGATGGAAAGCCAAAGAGCAGCGTGCTCGTCAATTCGTTTTCCTTAAGCCTTGCTGTTCTGATTGTAACCGGCCTTGCCTATTGGTTTCTGATTGATGTTATCGAGGGCATCGTTGTCGACCGGGGCTGTCCGATATGGCTTGCAAACACGCTCGAAAGCCTTGTGCCCGCATTGATTGCGACAGGCTTGTTTCTATCACTTACATTCTTATTTAAAAACAAGGCATATGTGTTTTATGCTTATCTGTGGAATCTTTTCTACGCGATCTTGTTCATCGGCGCGGTTCTGTTGTTTGTGGACGAGGCAGATAGGGGCTTTCTCCTGCGCCTGTCACTGATGATCATACCTGCGCCGCTTCTGTTGGGGCTGGTGGGCTCCTTCCTTCTCGGGATATTTCTTCCGAACAGAAAGAGGAGGATAACATGATAACGACCGTAATGTTTGACATGGGTGGCACGCTGGAAGATTTGTATTCCGACGAGACTACACAAAGAGCAATGGCGGAAAAGGAATTTTCGCTGTTAAAAGAATATTCGATCCCCTATGCGGGCAGTGTGTCAGATTTGCTGCACTGCATCAATACCAATATGCAACGTTATAAAGATGAAAGCGTCATTACACGTATCGAAAAGAAGCCGGAGGAAATCTGGCGCGACTATCTCCTCAAGGATGTCGTCGATACATCCCTTTTGACGGAAGATATCTGTGAACGGCTTGCGCATACGTGGGAAACTACTTACTTTATCAGAAAACTCCGCCCGCATGTCATTCCCATGTTAAGCAACCTAAAAGACGCGGGTTTACGGCTGGGTATTATCTCTAATACCGCAAGCATATTTCAAGTGTTTGATACGTTGGAAGTGTATGGTATACGAGACTATTTTGAACAAATCGTGTTGTCAAGCATCATCGGCTACCGCAAGCCGCACGTGAATGCATTCAGAATAGCGATGCGTCAAATGGGCGTTTTGCCGAATGAATGCGTGTACGTCGGCGACACGCTTGCCCGCGATGTCTCCGGCGCAATTGCCGCCGGTTTTCAAAAGACGATTCAAATCCATTCGTTCCTGACCGATTCGCGCGATGCCGGGCTCAAAGGCAAATGGGTGCCCGATTATTTTATTAAAGACATGAGCGAGATCCCTGCGATCGTCGCCGCTTTGAGGTAAGCGGACGGCTCGTTTGTCCTGACTTAGAATACAACGACTTTGGAGATTCCAACAGAAAGTTTCTCTTAGGAGAAGAGGTGGTTCCATGACAAACAAATTGTTCATTATTGCCCCCGTCTTGGGGGCAATTTCGCTTATTTTCGCCTTTATCAAGGCAAGCGGTGTCGCAAAGAAGGACGCGGGCAGCGCGCGTATGCAGGAGATCGCAAAAGCCATCTCCGACGGTGCAAAGGCGTTCTTGGCCGCGGAGTATAAGATACTCGTCGTCTTTATCGTAGCGCTGGTTTTAATCATCGGATTTGGACTGAACAGCTGGCTGACTGCGGTGGCGTTTTTGATCGGCGCGGTGTTTTCAGTGCTCGCGGGCTTTTTCGGCATGAATGTTGCTAGTAAGGCGAATGTGCGTACCGCCGCAGCAGCGCAGTCGGGCGGCATGAAAGCGGCGCTCTCGGTCGCGTTCTCGGGCGGTACCGTTATGGGCATGTGTGTCGTGGGGCTGGGGCTCATGGGCTGCGGCATCATCTATATCCTTACCGGAGACGAATCCGTTTTGATGGGATTCAGCTTGGGCGCAAGCGGTGTCGCGCTGTTTGCGCGTGTCGGCGGCGGAATTTATACAAAGGCTGCCGATATGGGCGCGGATCTGGTGGGCAAGGTGGAAGCCGGCATCCCCGAGGACGACCCGAGAAACCCCGCCGTCATCGCGGACAACGTGGGTGATAACGTGGGAGATGTCGCGGGCATGGGCGCGGATTTGTTTGAGTCCTACGTAGGCGCGATCGTCTCTGCGGTTACGCTGGGCGTGGCTTTTTCTGCCGAGCGTGGTTCGCTATATCCGCTGTTGTTGAGCGCGCTCGGTATCGCGGCAAGCATACTGGGTACGTTCTTTGTAAGAGGCAAAGAAGAAGCCAATCCGCACAAGGCATTAAAGATGGCAAGCTACGTCTCTTCCGCCATCGTGACGGTCGGCGCGCTGTTGCTTTCATGGTGGTTGTTCGACGACCTCCTGCTTTCGGTTTCGGTTATCGCAGGGCTTGCGGTCGGCGTCGCCATCGGCTTTGTCACGGAGCTGTATACCTCCTCGGATTACAAGTCGGTCAAGAACATCGCGGAGAAGAGCCTCACGGGCCCCGCCATCAATATCGTATCGGGACTATCCGTCGGCATGCTCTCCACCCTTGTTCCCATACTGCTTGTTTGCGTGGGAGTGCTCGTCGCCTATCTTACGGGCGGAATGTACGGCATCGCCCTCGCGGCCGTTGGCATGCTCTCCACCACGGGTATTACGGTGGCGGTGGATGCATATGGACCGATCGCGGATAATGCGGGCGGCATCGCTCAAATGGCAAACCTGGATAGCTCCGTCCGTGATATTACCGACAAGCTCGATTCCGTAGGCAATACCACCGCGGCAATCGGCAAGGGCTTTGCCATCGGCTCAGCTGCGCTGACGGCGCTTGCGCTGTTTGCCTCTTTCGCGCAGAAAGCGAACCTTACCATGATTGACGCCTTAAACCCCTATGTCATCGTCGGCATGTTCGTAGGCGGCGTATTGCCGTTCTTATTCTCCGCACTAACGATAAACAGCGTCTCCCACGCGGCAAACCGCATGATCGCAGAGGTGCGAAGACAGTTCTCTGACAACCCCAATATCCTGCTCGGAACAGAGCTGCCCGATTACAAGAAGTGCGTGGCAATTTCCGCAAGTGACGCCCTCCGCCGGATGATTCTACCGGGCGTTATCGCGGTGCTGTCTCCGATCGCGGTGGGCATCCTTCTCGGCACGCAAGCGCTTGGCGGCATGCTTGTCGGCGCTGTGGTCACGGGTGTCTTGATGGCGATTTTTATGTCTAACGCCGGCAGCGCGTGGGATAACGCGAAGAAGCATATTGAAGAGGGGAATTTCGGCGGCACGGGCAGTAGCGCGCACAGAGCCGCTGTTGTGGGCGACACCGTGGGCGATCCGTTCAAAGACGCCGCGGGTCCGTCCATCAACATTCTGATCAAGCTTATGACCGTTATCGCCCTCGTGTTTGTGCCGCTGTTTGATCGGTTCGAAGGTTTGCTCGGATAGTTTGATCAAATCGCGTGTGTTGTCAAGTATAGAGAAGCGAAACAAGTGAGATGGGAAGGCCAGCAACTGGCCTTCCCATCTTGGTTGTATCTTAGCCGAAAAGCCGGTCGACATCTCAAGGACGGGGGACGACCGCACACGGTATATTACAGGCTTCCCTTTACCAGAATCTCATTCTTTGTGTATATCACAGACTCGTTCGGCTTTCTATTATAGACTGTTTTGTAAATGAGCAGCTCTATTGACAGATACCCCTGATTGATCATGTCGCTGTCGATAGTGAAATTTATAACACCCTCACGAATAAGCTCTACAATTTCCGGATAGCGTTCAAAACATACTGCCTTGACTACATGAGAATGAGCAAGCTCCTTTATCAACCTGCCGACAACAGCCGCGCCGCCACCTGTAACAAGTATGCCATCCGGTAGCGGTTTCCTGCACAAAATTGTACGCGTTTCGCTTTCAATTACCTTAAGATTATCATAGCCGACCACGGAACCCATGATTTCGATATTGGGATATTCCTCCTCTATCATGGACTCGAACCCCACACGTCTGCCCTCGCTGTAAGAAATCGTTTCGCCCTTTTCTGTGGCCGCAACGAGCAAAACCTTCCCCTGTCCGGACAGGAGACTGCCCATCAGTGATGCCGCAATCCTGCCGGCCTTAACCGTGTCCTGCCCGACAAAGCATAGCCTTCTGCTATCCGGAATATCGAAGTTCATGGTCGTTACAACTGGAATACCGACATCTGTAGCCTTATTTATCGCAGACCGTATCTTATCGGTGTTTATAGGACTTATTACTATGCCATCGACTCTTTTCTCAATGAGCTGTTCCAATATTTCCGCCTGTGCATTTTCATCAACATATCCGGTGTAATAATACGCAATTCTGATATCAAATCCCTCATATGTCTTCAAGGCTTGGCTCATGCCTTCTCTTATCATATCCAAGGCGTCTGATATAATGAGTATAACCGCAATCTCTATGATCGCGTTCTTTTTTTGCAGACCCTGTCCAAGTATGTTGGGAGTATACCCGGTTTTGTCGATAATCTTCTTTATTTTAAGACGAACTTCATCGCTGACCCCTTCACGGTTATGCAAAACCTTATCCACCGTTGAACGATGGACACCCGCCATTTTTGCAATTTCCTTCATAGTAATACGCATATATTTGATCCTTATCGCAACCATTTGTTAAACAATATGGAAAGCAAGCCAATATTTCTTTTAATTAAATAATACATTAAAAACATTATTAAATATATTATTAAATATTATTAAATATATAATTTTTATATATTGCATTTTTAAATTTTTTGTGCTACTATTTCAATGTATATGGCATTACGAGCACGTGCTCGTAAACTGTTAGGAGGCTAGAAGGAGGCTAGTTTTTCTACCAAAAAGATCAATCTTTCTATCGTTTGCAAAGCTTATTAGTCCGAATGTTGTTTCAAGAAAAAGAAAAGCGGAACTTGGTATTATCTGTACAATAGCAGATAAAAAATAAGTCATGTGGAGGTATAAAGATGAAAAAACAAGTAAAAATCCTAGCAAGCATGTTACTTCTTATCATTATGGTCTGTGTGACAATTGCAGGATGTGCACAGGGAGGAACAGATCCAACTGGTCCAGGCGGGAAGACTGAAACTCCAACTTCTCCGCCGAAGCAAACAACGACAGGAACCGCCGCGGCAACTGAACTTCTTGATATGGATTGGGCCGAAATTGAGGCGCAAGCCAAGAAGGAAGGATCAGTAACATACTGGTGTTGGGGTAACGAGGATTTCTACACTCAACTTGGCCAGGCGTTCGAAAGCAAGTATGGTATTAAATTCAACTTAGTCGTATCTGAACAAGCCGCTGGAATTCAAAAAGTATTAACGGAAAAAGACGGCGCCGTGGGCTCCTTTGATGTTATTAAAATTGGCGGGCAAACGGTAAAGCCAACAATGGATGCAGGTGTTTTTTATGGTCCCATACTTTCAAAAATTGAGGATGGAGACAAGCTGGATCCGAAACTTTCAGAACGACAGGAAGGCGTAGAGACCAAAGGATATCTCGTTCCCAGTCACAGAAATCAGACCGGTCTTTTGTACAATCCAAGGAAATTAACCAATCCGCCGCAGACTTGGGCGGAGCTTGAGGCTTGGATTGACGCAAATCCAAAGAAATTTGGATTTTGCATGCCTGATAAAGGCGGAAGCGGCCAAGCTTTTGTTCTAACGCTTATCAATCAGGTTGCCGGTGGACTGGATAAATATTATGGAGATTCCGAAGTTGACGAGGCAAAGATCGAGAATTGGCAACTTGTATGGCAGTGGATTAAAGATCGTATGGATGATAGAATTACATTAACTACATCCAATAACGACTCGATTTCCCGTCTGAACCAAGGAGAGCTGGATTTGATCGTGGCTTGGGACGATAATTCATTTAACGCAATCTCGAAAGGTGAATTGTTTAAGGATGCGGTTCTTTACATTCCGAAATTTGGGATGCCGGGAGGCGGAGACACATCGGGATTGTTAAAAAATGCTCCCCACAAAGCGGCTGGTTTGTTGTTAATTAACTTTATGTCTTCAGATGAAGGACAGATGCTGTTTAGAGATGTTATGATGGCCTGTCCTGCAAGAACAGATATTCCGGCAACGGCAACTCTGTTGAAGGAAGAAGACAAACAATACAGCATACCGTGGATTCCGGCTGAATATAAGAAGCAATTCATTGAAGATTTCACGAAGTACGTTATGATGTCAGGAAACTAAAGCACAAGGAGTGCGTGATTGACCTGAGGCAAATGCCATGAGCAATGCCTCAGGTCAATTTATTGAAGATGGAGAATTAAGATATGAAAGAAATAGTAATAGGAATGAATTTTCCTAGACGTACGGCGGCGGAAAATATAGACCAAGCACTACAACACGTTGTAAACAGTGGTTTTGATTGTGTCGAGTTAAATCTCAGTGATTTTCCCCTAATAGCCGGTGGAGAGATTCAATGGGAGTATGTGCGCTATGTTAAGGAAAAATTCAATAAATACCCATTACAATATACTGCTCATATTGGAGGAGGTCTTCAGCTTAGAAATATACATGAATACGATTTACAGAAAAATGTATTGAGATCTTCCATTGATATATGCAGCGAACTTAACCTCAACCCCCTTGTACTTCATTTTGAACAATCTTCACCACAACTCCAGAAGGAGAAAGCTTTTTTGGAGGCACATATAGAGGCGGCGGATTATGCAGCGGAATTCGGCATCCAACTCTGCATCGAGAATATTGAAGTAGAGGATTACACAAAAGTTCTGGATATGATCGAAAAGGTAAACCGCGAAAATTTTAGAATGACGCTCGACGTTGGGCATTTGGCCCTTTCCACCACATATTTCGGCTGTGATTTTGAGGTGGCAATAAAAGAGTGTATACCATATGTCGGTCACGTTCATTTAAACGATAATACCTTGTCATTTGAAGAAATGCGAATAGAGAATTTCATGCTGTACCAGACCATGGATATGGGCTATCGGATTACGTTCGGGCGGGGCGATATTCATTTGCCTCCATTCTGGGGTAAGGTTCCTATGGAATGGGTACTCGAAACATTGCATGAGGCTGATTACAATGGTATCTATATCTGCGAATACGAAAATAATCTTTACGTCCCGTTTCATAAGGGGATCCAAGAAAATGTACGGCAGGTTATAACCGGAATAAGAAACAGGTACAACGAGGGGAAGTGATACTTTGGCAACCAGTGTTTCCGTGAATAACGTTGTCAAAAAATTCGGGAATGTCACAGTTTTGAAGGGAATAAGTTTTCATATCGAACCTGGAGAATTTGTAACGCTATTGGGTCCATCAGGATGTGGTAAAACAACCATTTTAAGAATTATAGCCGGCTTCCTTGATCCGGAAGAGGGGCAGGTATTGTTTAATGATAAAGTAGTTAATAATGTAAAACCAAACAAAAGAAATACAGCGATGTGTTTTCAGTCCTATGCGCTTTTTCCCAACAAAACAGTGTATGAAAACATCCGTTTTGGCCTTAGAATGAGAAAGGTGCCAAGTGATGAACAGAGACAACGGGTTGAGAACGCAATTGCGATGGTAAATCTCACCGGTCTAGGCGATCGAAAGCCCTATGAGCTCTCAGGAGGGCAGCAACAACGTGTTGCGCTTGCACGCGCAATTGTCGTGAATCCAGACATTCTTCTTTTTGATGAACCGCTTTCCAACTTAGATGCGAAGCTACGGGAAAGGGTACGGATGGAAATCCGTGAAGTACAAAAAGCTATGGGGATTACCACAATTTATGTCACTCATGATCAGGCAGAAGCGCTTTCTATTTCAGACAATGTTATTGCAATGAGCAATGGCACGATTGTACAGAAAGCATCACCGCGTGCAATCTATGATTATCCTTCAACCGAATTTGTGGCCGATCATATAGGAGCGGCTAATATCATTCCGGCAGAAATGGGAAGCGCAAAGGGTGATTTTGTCGAAGTTAATACACCAATTGGCTGTTTGTATGCGAATAACTTTCATCATATTAAAGATCAAAAAATTGCTCTTTGCATCAGACCTGAAGATTTGCATCCTGTTCTTAAGAAGGAAAGGATGGAAAATATGAATATCATTACCGGCAAAATAAGGAATGCTATTTATATGGGAAATCAACTGGATTTATTCTTTTTAGTGAACGATTACTTAATTCGTGCCAGTGTGCCTAAGGATTATATTATAGAAGAAGGGGCCACAATTGACTTTGCAATTCCTCGAGATAAGGTCCTTGTTGTAGGATGTGAGAAATGATGAAGAAAGGAAAACGTTTTGAGTGGGGCTACTTGCTTCTTATTCCGGGAATCGGGTACATTTTGCTTTTCATCATAATGTCTACCTATGTGATGATCATGCAAAGCCTAGGGTATTATAACTATACCGGTGAATCAGGGTTTTCGCTCCAATTTTGGGGAGAGGTGTTTGATCAGCAATTTCTTGATTCTCTTTTATATTCATTAAAAATAGGCATAGGCAGCTCAATGATTAGCATTGTGATTTGCTACCCATTTGTACTTATTTTACAAAAAACAAAAGGCAAGAGGATTCTGCTTTCAATTATGAAAACACCAATGTTTATTCCCGCATTGGTAGGATCGTTTCTTATTATAAACATTATTGACTACCATGGAATAGTCAACGAATTACTGGTATTTTTGCGAATTATTGAAGAACCTCTTCGTTTAAGAAATGATAAATATGGAATCGGCGTTCTGATGATACAAGTATGGAAGAATGTGCCGTTCCAGATGTTAATCATGAGCTCAGCCATTGAATCTATTCGGAAGGATGTGGTCGATGCCGCACGAAATTTAGGTGCCAATATATTTTCTATTATAAGACATATTATCTTGCCTCTGACACTGCCTTCGGCCCTGATAGCGGTCACGCTTGTTTTTATTGGTACCTTTAACGACTTCGCGGTATCCAACACTGCCGGCCCATTGTATCCAAATTCACTGTCAAGTTTAATGCTAAGAAATGCAAATGTATTTGGAGAATGGAATTTATCCGCTTGCATTGGCACCATGATGATGATTACGACCATCCTATTGGTTTCAATCTACACGCTGATAGCGAAGAGGCTTGAAAAATTAGACTGAGAAGGTGGAATAATATGCCGAAGATGAGAAAATCTCCTAAAAGTCTATCGAAAAAAATATTAGGATTCTTGTTGCCTAGTGCGATTGGCCTTGTGCTCTTTGCGTGGATTGCAGTTCCATTGATTATGGCGGTTTTGTGGTCTTTAGTGAATCCTGATTATCCATGGTCTTATCCACAATTATTCCCCACCAATGTTTCCCTGTTTCAATGGGAATATATTTTTAAATATACAAATTTAGTGCAATCGATTTTAAACAGTTTTTTTATTGCGATTATGTCCATGTTGGTTTCATTTTTACTTGCATTACCCACTGCTTATGCTATAGGCCGTCGGAATATCAAAGGAAAAGAAACGCTTAAAATCATTATGCTGTTGCCTATGGCATTCCCCGGCATGGTGATGGCGATGTTCTTAGGCAGAGTTCTTTTTATGACGGGGCTTTCAAGTACACGTATTGGAATAATTATCGGCCACACGCTTGTTGGTCTGCCCTATATGCTGCGCATTCTTACCGTAAGTTTTGAATCCATGCAACAAGATCTAATAGATGCAGCCGACAATTTGGGTGCCGGTGCATGGACAAAATTTTCTGAAATATATTTTCCGATGATACTACCGGGATTAATTGCAGGCTGTATTTTTACGTTTATTACCAGTATGCAGGAATTTAATATCGCTTTTATTGTCGGTGCACCCATAGTTCAGACAATACCAACGATTTTGTACTCTTATTTAGGTGTGAATTTCTTGCGCACTTCCGCATCAGTTGTAGCCCTCATTCTGCTTATACCTAATATAACTCTATTGTTTATTACGGAACGCTTCCTGAAAACGGAATACATGGGTGCAGCATTAGGTAAAATGTAATAAAAACAGAAGCAAGAGAAAGGTAATTTTAGTAATACAAAGATAGAGAGGACATAGTTGGTTGTGAAAGCATATGTTATGGACGGTGTTTGGGATCCGAAGCCGGGGTATGTTCCGAACGCACGGGAAGTGCGCGAAAAAAGGGCGGTAAGGAGCGATATGGTTTACCGCAACCTTAAGGCGGGAATAAGAGAGGTTCCGGAACCGAATCCTGGCAATTTAGATGTCGTTATAAAGGTAGGAGCCTGTGGGGTGTGTGGTAGTGACATACACACGGGTGAGATGGCTTCCGACGGGTATACCAGATATGCGGGACACCTACGTCTTCCGGTGATCATGGGTCATGAGTTCTCCGGAGAAGTTGTCGAAATAGGAAAGGACGTAACGAGCGTCAAAGTGGGCGACATTGTAGCGGTAGAGCAGATAAGACCTTGTGGGTTCTGCGATGCATGCAAAACAGGCTATTTCAATAGTTGTCGGAACATTGAGGAAGTTGGTCTTTCTGTCGATGGGGGATTCAGCGAATATACGCTCGTGCCGGAAACTTTCTGCTGTAATATCAACGAAATTGAAAATCTGCTGGGGAATAGAATCGCCGCGCTGGAAGCTGGAGCGTTAGCGGAGCCGGCAGGTGTTGCATATAATGGAATCGTAGTCAAAGGTAAAGGCATAATTCCAGGAACGAATGTCGCTGTGATGGGCACAGGTCCCATAGGGCTTGCCGCGGTTTCTATTGCGAAGGCATCGGGTGCGGCGCAAGTTTTTGCAATTGACATTTCAGAGAAAAGGCTGGAAATAGCAAAACTGTGCGGAGCCGACATAGTGATTAACTCTGCCGAGACGGAAAAGAAAGGCCATAAGATTTCTGATGTTTTGTTGGAGTTGACGCATGGACTCGGATGTAGGACTGTGGTGGAAACGGCAGGAGCGCCGGACAGCACATATCCTGAAATAGTAAAGTTTATGTCTATTAACGCTAATGTTGTTGTGATAGGTAGGAGCCCGAATGTAGCTCCCATAGATTTGGAGCAATTCATTGTAAAAGGATGCTCGCTTTCCGGTTCGATAGGAACAGCGGGAAACGATATAATACCCACCGTACTGCGACTTATGGCTTCCGGTCGTATAGATATGCGAAAAACAATAACGGGGCGATTCTCACTGGATGATACGCAAAAAGGGATAAATGAGGCAAGAAAGGGCGGACAAGGCAAGGTCATGATAAGCCAGCATTACAAATGAGATGAAAAAGCAAAAGCAATACGATTAAGGGCAACAGTATGATTATATCTCCGTTGAAAGGGATAAATAGCTTGATAATTATGAAGGAGAAGGAACAATGGGAGTAAAAATTGGTGTATGCAATGAAGCCCTGCCGGGTGTGGGGGTATTCGCACCGCGGATCGTCAGCGAATTGGGTCTAGACGGAATGCAGATTGAAATGGGTACGGAACTTCACGGGTACCCTATTTCTCAGAAAAAGATACAGAAATATTATCTGGATGAGCAACAAAAATACGGCATCGAATACCCGTGTATCGGGATGAGCGATCTTGATTTTCATCCGATCCATTCCAAACCCGGAACACCAATGTACGATTTTGTGAAAAAGATGATGGTAACCGCGGTGGATGCGGCAGCGGCAATGGAGATCCCCGTGATCATGGTGTGCTGCTTTGAGCAGAGTCTGATCAGGACCGATGAAGAACTTGAGCGTGCGGCCAAGATGATCCGGTATGCGTGCGACCTCGCCGGCGAAAAAGGCGTCACGGTGGGGTGGGAAACTCCGCTTGAGGAAAAAAAGACGCGGCAGTTGCTAGACCTTGTGGACCGAAAGAACATAGGAGTTTTCTATGACAGCCAGAATTACAAATACGACAGCGGGCTCGAGCCGGTGGCGGAGCTGGAAAAGATATATGACTTGTTGATTCCGATGTTGCACGTAAAAGACGGTGTGGATTCCAAGAGTGACCACCTGCTCGGAACCGGCAATACAGACTTCTTCGGACAGATGGAAGTGTTGCGAAAACACAAATACTCCGGTTGGATTATCTCGGAAAACTATTATGATCGTGTCGGACTGCGCGACATGGATTCCGACTGGTTTGTAACGTTGAAAAAAGATATCGAGATCATCCGAAGAGTGATTGACTGGTGATACGAGAAAGAGTTGTCGAGGTAAGATTATGAAGGCGATTGTGTTGAAACCAACCGGAAACGGCAATGCGGTGAAGTTTGCGTATGAAGAAAGGCCAAAGCCGGAGATCAAGAATGAAGATGACGTGCTCATCAAAGTATTAGGTGTAGGAATATGTGGAACGGATTTGCATATTCTGATGAATCCCCCGCTGCATCCGTCAAATCCGGGGATTATATTCGGACATGAGTTTTGCGGACAGGTTGAGGCGGTGGGGTCGTGCGTGAAGGACCTGAATAAAGGGGATAAGGTCATCGTCGATCCACATCCGCCGTGTGGATACTGCAACAACTGCCGCAGTGACCGGCCCGAGATGTGTGAGAATCTATTCTTGCACGGCGAGGGAATTGAAGGACAGGCGGCGACGCGCGGCATCTTTAAAAATGGTGGGCTGACAAGCTACGCGGTTGTTCCCGCAGGCTCGGTTTTCAAGATCAATCCTGATACGCCGTTCCAGCGTATGGCGCTGGCGGAGCCGCTCGCCTGCGTAGGGTATGGCATTGAAAAGCTGAAGATTCAGGTGGGTGATACGGTTTGCATACTGGGTGCCGGTCCGATCGGACAATTGTTCTGCGCGCTGGCAAAAGCCAACGGCGCAACCAAAGTGATTGTGAGCGAACCACATGAATATAGGCGTACCAAGGCGCTTGAAATCGGAGCGACGCGCGTGGTGAATCCTGAAAAAGAGGATCTGAAACAGGTGTGCATGGAAGAAACCCAAGGCCTGGGGGTGGATCACTGTGTGGAAGCCGTAGGACAGCTTCTGATGACAGCGATCGATATGGTTCGCACCGGCGGCAAGGTGCTTATGTTCGGGCACGACGAGACGGCTGCGCCACCGATCAAACTGGGCGAGATCGTAAAGAAAGAAGTGGAAATACACGGCTGCTTTCTTGGCAAATATTACTATGAAAAAGCCGCGCGTATCATCGAGAGCAACATTCTGCCGCTGGATAAGATCGCGACCCATGTGCTGCCGCTTTCCCGTTATCAGGAAGGACTGGATTTGCTTGAATCGGGTAAAGCGCTGAAAGTGGTTATATATCCGGAAGAATATTGATTTGATAAGAGATAAAAAACCGCCAGAGCAGCCGCTCTGACGGTTTTAACGATGGTGATCCCGAGAGGATTCGAACCTCTGGCCTGCGGTTTAGGAAACCGACGCTCTATCCGGCTGAGCTACGGGACCGGCTGCAGAAGTAATTGTATGGGATCGTTGTCCCCCTGTCAATGTAACGGTCGCATCGCACAGGCCCGATGGTCCGGTTCGGATTATTCGCTTGCCGGCTCCTCGGCTGGTGGTGAAAATTCTCCGACATCGAAAGTTTCTTCGTCGGTCTCTTCTGTTTCGGGAAGAACTCTGATTCTTTGTGGTTTGACAATCGCATAGACTTCGTCTTCCGGATCAAGAATCTTGATTTCTTCATTAATCTGAAAGTTGGTGGCCAAAATGGTGTCATCGGCCTCCATTTCGCTGACATCAACACTCAAATACTCCGGCAGCAAAGATACCGGACCGGTCATATCCATCTCGTTGCGGATAATATTTAATTGCAGAAAACGATTTTCCAAACCTTCCAGGCCGTAGTAGTTGATCGGAATCTGCATTCTAACTTCCTGATGCTGAGTAACCAGCTGAATGGACACGTGCAACAATCTTCCGTCGACAACGTCTTTCTGTATTTCCCTGACGAAACCAAACTCTCTTTTACCATCGGTTTCGACCCAGATTCGGGCGTTAGAGCCGTATCTGGAAATGACTCGATTAAGCGTAACAGCATCAAACTGGACCGGATATGAGGACGTATCGGTCTTGTTGAGTACGGCCGGAATAAATCCGGATCTCCTGATTTGGCCGGGTTTGCCGGATCGGTTCTGGGCGACCAGCACAATCTTCTCCATGGGGTGCTCCTTTCTATGTGTACCGGACGATTATATTTTTTGATCGTACCGGCAAATGGCTGAAAACTGATAACTTCAATTAGCCAGCGCCTCATTATACCACTTACAAGACTTCCGTGCTAATGCCAAACGCGAGGTTCTGTTCAAATGGCCGGTTTTCCGTATAATAGTAGATGGCCGACCGGAAAATGCCGACAGGCTGATTTTATCGGGGGGAGAAAGAATTTGAATGGCAGAGTCCAAACGGGGAGCATGGTTTCGTTGGCTGAAATGGGGCGATTTTGTCATCGTGGCCCTTGTTGCTTTGTTAGCGGTTGCCTTGTTGCTGGCGATGCCGGATCGGTTTGGCGATTCTCGAGCAGCCGCCCACCTGACATGTGATGGTGAGATCCTTTGCCGGTGGACAGCAGACCAGCTATGGACGGGCGGTGAAACAACGATCGAAGCACATGGTTATCATTACATGATTATCTGGGGCCAAGGACGCATACGTTTTGCCGAAGCAGACTGTCCGGATCAAGTTTGTGTCCGGACCGGCTGGCTGAAATCAGAAGGGAATCTGGCGGCCTGCGTACCGGGCCATCTGATTCTTAAAATCAGCGGGGCGACGTCGGAACCGACTGAACCGGATGTGATTGTGCGATGACCAAGAAAACCACGACCGCCATTCAGCAACGCAAAGGGTTGCACCGACTGACCGTCAATGCGGTCTTGATCGCATTGGCGCTGACGCTGTCCATCTTGGAGCGGTGGATTCCGCTGGATCTGTTGGTTCCGATTCCGGGAATTAAACTGGGTTTGGCCAATGTTGTTACGTTGTATGCCTTGATGCGACTACGGCCGTTGGATGCATGGATTATTTTGGTGGCGCGGAACCTGTTTATGGGGGCTGTTTCCGGCCTGACCACCTTCCTCTTTTCGCTGACCGGCGGCGCGCTGGCGCTGCTGACCATGTGGCTGCTCTGCCGGCTGGAAGGACGGGTTGTTTCTCTTGTCGGTATCAGCATCGCCGGCGCCGCTTTGCACAACATCGGCCAGGTGACTGTTGCCAGTTTCCTGCTGAGTGAACCCCTTTTGTTTTTGACTTATCTGCCGCCGTTGTTGCTGACCGGTTTATTGACCGGATTGTTAACCGGACTTGCTGCCTGGCCGGTGATCCGCAGCCTGCCTGTGCGACCGGCCTTGTGAGGGAGACATGACCGACAAGTATTTGATTCCAATTGGCATTTTGATGGCTATCTTTATCCTTTTGCCGATATTTAGCCGGCTGTTGGTACCATTTAATTTAGCCGTCCGAGAGCTTGTCGGCAAGTACCGCGATATGCGGATCAGACCTCTGATGGTTTTTACCCATCGATACAATGATTTTCTTTCCTTTTCCATTCAACTACTTTTGCTGGGTCTGCTGCTTGGATTGGTTTGGCACGATTGGCGCCGTGCCGGAGTACTTTTTATTGCGATGTTTATTCAGACCACCATCATCACTTTGTTCAAACGCCTGACATCCATTGACCGCCCACCTCAACTTGTTTCACATATCGTGATGACCTCCGGTTCCTATCCGAGCGGACACAGCGCGGCCAGCCTGACTTTTGCCTTGTTGGTTCCTCTTGTGCTCATGCCTTACCTGAGTCAGGCGGTCATCATTATCTTAGGATCTCTGCTGAGTTGTGTGGCTCTTTTGACGGCTTATGGTCGGTTATATCTGGATGTGCACTGGTTCACCGATGTCATCGGCGGATGGTTGTTGTCCATTGCTGTCTTTTTGCTCAGCATCGGATTTTTGACATGATTTTTGAATGCGGCATTGGCGCAAATATTAAAAATTTCTCCTTTTGCATGAGACTTTTGCTATAATGAACCAATTGACAGGAGAGTCTTATGAACGTCATCTTAACCACCTTGTTCGGCATCGAAGCATTGACCGCCGAGGAACTGATCGGTTTGGGCTACCCTCGGGAGCAACTGATCCTTAGTGACGGCCAAGTCCGCTTGGATCCCGGCACCGGACCGGATGCTTTTTCGCGCGCAATTCAGGCGGTTGCCCGGCTGAATATCGGTGTCAGGACCGCTGAACGCGTGCTGGTGGAATTGGCATCCTTTCCGGCTGCTGATTTCAATGCTTTGTTTGACCAAACCCGGGCGTTGCCTTGGGAGGATTGGATTCCAACCGGCGCGGCATTCACCGTAGCCGGTTATTCGCGAAAATCGGCGTTGTACGGTATTCCGGCCTGCCAGAGTCTGATCAAAAAAGCCATCGTTTCTCGTTTGCTGGCCGTGCAGGGACGGTCGCCCGACAGTCAACTGGCTGAGGATCCGGCCATGGGTTTTTTGCGCATTCAATTTGGCATTGTTGCGGATCGTGTATCGATGATGGTGGATACATCGGGCGATGGACTCCATAAACGCGGCTATCGCCGACTGCGGCATGAGGCCCCGATCAAGGAAACCTTGGCGGCGGCCATGCTGATGGTGTCACGGTTTGCTCCGTTCAGCGACGAAGCCTTGGTTGACCCCTGTTGCGGGTCAGGCACTATTCCGATCGAGGCTGCGTTGCTGGCCTGTCGTCTTGCTCCGGGTCTTAACCGGTCTTTTGCCGGTGAAAAATGGCCGCTGATCGGAGAA
>JAAYNF010000155.1 GCA_012520975.1 Clostridiaceae bacterium
GTTGCGTGATTTGCGATCGGCTTGATTACACGATGGATCGCTACATCGACGTGATTTTTTATCAGTATTTTGTCGATTCGACCTTTAAAAACCGTTTTGACAACGGTGATGGTTACTGCCTTCGCCACTTGGTTCTTTTGCTTAGAGGAGCCGCCCGGCATCTGAACCGAAGGCAAGCGTCCGAACTGCTGCAAAGCCTTGCCATCATGCAAAATCGGAGCATGGAGACCTTACGGGACGATGTCGAATGGTTTACACTGAAATTCGACTACAGAAACCACCATAAAGATTGGAAAAACAGCAAAGATGCCTTGCCACGCGCTATCGCCAAGCTTTCGGGCAGCAGAAAAAGGCAACAGGAAACGAAGGAGAAAGACCGATGATTCCCGACAATCAGAACCAAACCGGCGCCAGCTGTTTCGGTGCGACCATGCTTGATGCTCAAGCTGTCAATGTCATCCTTCCGGAGCCACTTCTTGAGTTTTCTCCAAGTCATGGCCCTCGATTGGTTGTTGTTTTTCGCTCCGAGCAAACCGGGGCCGGCAATCCTGTTTTGGGAGACCAACTGACCGTCGAGTTCCTTCAGGCCCTGTTAACCCATCCGGAGACGCCGGCGGCCATCTTGTTGTATAATAGCGCTGTACACTTGGCGCGGGCCGATTCACTGGTGTTGACGGCGTTGCAAACTCTGGCCGACCGAGGCTGTGATATATTGATTTGCAAAACCAGCCTGCAGATTCTGGCTGCATCCAGTCAGCCGGCGGTTGGCCGGCCGGCGGATATGGTGGAAATGCTGGATTGCCTGCGCCAAACCGATAAGATTTTGTGGCCTTGAGAGAAGACCTGGGAGGTATCAGATGACCAAGGGCGTTACGAGCAAAAATGATATGTCTGATCAAATTGCCGGTGGCGGCAAAACATCCGGCAAACCATCGCCCATGCGTTTTTTTCTTTGGTTTTTCTTATTTTTTATCCTGCTTAGCGGTTTTTTTGTGCTGGTGACCAACGGTTTGTATTATTGGCAATGTCGCCCAGTAGCCGAAGCCTACAATGAGGCCAAGCATATTCTTAAAGATGGTGTGCCGCCGGAAGCCGAAGAAAAACAGGAGCGTCTTTTACACTACCAGTCGGTTATCGATTCGCTAAAGGACCTGCCTTCGCAGCTTGCGGTTCTGGATGAGCAGGTCTGGACCTTTGCAGTGCTGCTTCGGGAAGATTTTCAGCAGGATATTCCGGAGTTGCTGACTCGGGCAAAAGAAGGTCAGAAAGCCGTATCCGCCTACTTCAGGGCCGTTGAGCAACTGAGAGCGACACTGGATGCTTTTAACGACATCGGGACGACACCGCCTGCCGCAGCCGACACACTGCCCGAGCTGGCCGATTGGTATAGCCGAAAAATCGAAGTTGCCGATCAACTGGTGGAACAATTTGATCGCTTGTCCGAAATAGAAGGCATCGATCTGGCCGGCCGCCTTTTCAGTCAAGCCGAACTGGGGTTGGATGTGGTTGTGGAGGAAGTTGCTCCTTATCGCCAGCCGGTTATTGATTGCAAGGATCTCATTGCGCAGAGTGCGGAAGTCGAAAGCAGGCTGGATGTGTGCTACGCTTGCGATCCTTTTGCCGAGGACCTGAAGGAAAGCGCCGATATCTTGGCCGAGCTGCGAGCCGAGCAAAATGAGCTGTTACAAACCGCTGATACCTTGCTCGACCAATTGCCGGCCGACCTCGGCGCTGTTTTTGCCGGTTGGCGTACTGCTTTGGTGGGGCGCAGTGAATTCATGGCTGCTCTGAATGACTGGTGGCACAATCTGACCCTTTATGAGCAGAGCCTAGACTCGGCTAAAATAGCCAAAGCCACGGCCAAACGTTACATAGCCGACAGCTTAGCGGAAACCAATGTTGAAACCGCCTATATTTGGACCAGAACAGCCCAAACGTATGAGGCAAGCATGGTGACCGCCATCGATTTTGCCAACATTTACATCGGCCGCGCCAACAATCAAATTGACAAATTGACAACCAGCCGATCGACTTATCGTCCCGGCCTTGGCCTACCGGTCAATCTGCAGAGCATAACAAAACTTGAGAACATCGATCAGCAGGCTTTCTGGTTGGAAGACTAAGAAATGGGCTCCCTGATCCCCGGAGGCGGAGATACATAATAAAGGTTTTGAGCTATTTTTACACCGCTAAAAACCTTTTGAAATCAAGCTTTTCAATTTCTAGCATTTGTTTGACATAATTGGTTTAATGATTTCAGGTACTACAAACCGGGATTTATATCAACCTAACTTATCTCCATTTTGAACATCTTTATCCGGAATAATCAGAACAACGCCGGTGTTACTATAAGTTCCTAATACCAGAACTTCTGACATAAAATCTGCTATTTGTCTTGGCGAAAAATTGACAACTGCTAATACTTGCTTTCAATTAGCCGGTTTCTTTGCTTTTTTAAATACCTTTGCCTCAACAATAGTTCCAACAATAAATGTATTTTTAAGCATCAATCTCGTTAAGGTCTTAAACATCCAAGCGGTATTACATAAACACCGTCAGGCCTTTGATAGGCCATTCGAGTGTTTGTTAATATCATAAGGAAAGACGGTTTAACAGTGGATATATTTGCTAATTTTATTAAATTGGCACTTGCTTTATCGACTTCATTTTCTCCTAACTTTACTTCTATTCCTCCCCACCTTCCATCATTTAACTCAACAATCAAATCTATTTCAAGGCCTGTTGTATCGCTATAGTAATAAACTGTTCCTTCAATTTCTTCCGCATAAACTCTAATATCTCTTGTCGCAATCGATTCAAATAAAAAGCCGAATGTTTCGAAATCTTTTTTTAATTTATCAGGTGACAGCCCTAAAGCAGCAACAGCAATGCTGGGATCAACAAATTGTCTTTTGCTTCCTTTTCTAAGTCTGGCTGAACTTCTAATGTTTTGAGACCAAGGCAAAATATCCTCTACAATATATAATCTTTTTAAAGAATTCATATATGTACCAAAGGTTTTAGGATTTAAAACAACATCATAAGTTTGATCCTTGTAAATAGTTGAATTTGCAGCTAAAGTGGAAATATTTCTGGCATAACTCTTTACTATCTTTCTTAATTTCTCTTTATCTTTAACTATTCCATCAACTTCATCAATATCTTTTCTAATAATGCTTTCAAGCAAATCTTTAGGAACTTCTAACTGCATATCTTTACTCAAGTCTAAGCTTCCCGGCCAACCTCCTCTACAGATATAATGTAATATATCGTCGATTGTAATATCAGACATAACCGGAATAACCTTCGGCTTTGAAAATAATTCTTTTAAAGAAATCAGTCCGTTCGATTCTCCACTCTCATATAAACTCATAGGGCGCATATAAATAGAATTAATTCTTCCTGTTCCCGTATGCGAAGTTTTAAGGTTTTGCTTTTTTGTTGATCCGGTTAAAAGATAGGCGCCTTTATAGTTATTATCATCAATATCAAGACGAATAA
>JAAYNF010000156.1 GCA_012520975.1 Clostridiaceae bacterium
TGGTTTGGATTTTGAAAACCGCAATTTCTGCAAAACCTGCCTTGATTGGTTTGGCGACACCTCGGACACTGCCACCACTGGTGATTGGGAGCTTGGTAATGTTGTGTTTGTTCTTGGCCGGGCGCATAGGTTTGTGCATACGTGGGCGGGTTCGGATAAGAAGGTGTATGTTGTGTAGTTCGAGCCCCGACTTTCTTTCTTTTACCGGATTTTCTAAAGGTAATAACCAATATAATGATGCTCAAAACCAAGAACAAGAGGCCGGTCAGGAGGTTGCCCACACCGTCATTCGTCCTTGCCATGTTCCATCGCGGATTAAAAGAAAGATAGTAAACGCTTCTTGGAGCAGAAACATTCGTTCCGGCCGAATTGCCCTTTTGTTCACAACTGCCGGTGTGGACATTGCCCTTTGAATCACGGTATTCATAACGAATGAGCCAGGTATACTGGTAATTCGGATGTTCTTCATAGTCCCGCTCGGTGATCTCGCGATCCGTTTCTTTGGCTCTTGCTTCTACCCCCAGCAGAGGCACAAACAGCTGAATCACGGCGGCTAAAAAGAGGATCAACGCCACAAGTGTCGGCAAAATTTTGCTTTTAAAGATACCGGGTTTGCTCATAAACAAATCCTTTCTTTCCATCGAGGTATTTTGGCGCCACCTGTTTAGTGGTTGCAAGTTCCAGAAACTACTTTATCACACTTTGGGTGTCGCTGTTGAAAATATTGAAAACTTTAAACAAGCCGGCCCCTTGATGGAACCGGCTCGTTCGCGCATGTTTTTTTTATTTTTAGAATAAATAATGTCTCGGTTTTCTCTGCATCGTTACCCAACGAATCTCGGTGAATTCGTCGATCGCATACATGCCGTTCTTTCCGGAACCGGAATCCTTCATGCCGCCAAGAGGCGCATGAGGATCATCGCCGAGCGAGGAATCGTTGATATGGCAGCAGCCGGTTTCAAGAATCTCGGCGTAGTCGAGAGCCTTTGCGATATCCCTTGTGATAATACCTGAGGAAAGGCCATAATCAGAATCATTCGCGATCCTTAAGCATTCTTCATCGCTGTCGGCGATCAGGATGTTGGCAACGGGGCCGAATGTTTCTTCCTGCGCAAGATCCATATCTTCTTTGAGGATAAGCACCGTGGGCTCAAAGACGTTGCCGTTGCGCCCGCCGCCGCACTTAAGCTCCGCTCCCTGCTCAATCGCACGTTTGATCTGAGCTTCGAGCTTATCGGACTGCGATGCATTGATCAGGGGTCCTATGATTGTATCGGGCTTTGCAGGATCCCCGCACTTCAAGGTTTTGGCCTTGGCCACGAACTTCTCAATAAATTCATCTGCAATGCTCTTTTCAACGATGATCCTCTTGGTGTTCATGCAGACCTGTCCCTGATGCATGAAGCGACCGAAGCATGTCGCATCCACGGCAAGGTCGATATCCGCATCCTTGAGCACAAGTGTAGGATCGTTCCCGCCTAGTTCAAGACAGATCTTCTTAAGGTTTTGAGCGCACTGCACCGCGAGATGGCGGCCTACCGCCGTGGATCCCGTGAAGGTCATGCGTCTGACCCTCTTATCGGACGTAAGGATATCCCCCACCATGCCGCTTCGTCCGGGACCTGTCAGAATAACATTAAGCACACCCGGCGGGAAACCTGCTTCCTCAAAGATCTCCGCAATCGTAACGCCGCCTGCAACAGGCGATGCTTCGCTTGTTTTAAGCACGCAGGTGTTGCCATATGCGATCGGGAATACGACGGCCCTTACCGCAAGCAGCAATGCCGCATTCCACGGTGAAATGCTTCCCACAACGCCTACCGGCTGTCTCCACACCATGCCGGTCTGTCCCGGCATATCCGCAGGGATGATCTCCCCTGCTACCATGTATACCTGCGATGCCGCCTCCCTGAAAAACTCAGGCGTATTCATTGCCTGGAATTTTGCGAACGGACCGGCCGCGCCTGTTTCCTCCGCAAGGATCTTGGCTATTTCGTCTATCCTTTTTTCAAGGATCTCGGCTGCCTTGATGAGCATTTGTCTCTTCTGCGAAGGCGAAACTTCCCTCCAGACGGGAAATGCTGCGGCAGCGGCATCAATGGCTTTTTTGACGTCTTCCGCGGTTGCGTCGGCAACCTTGGCGTAAGTTTCACCCGTATATGGGTTCATGTCGTCATAGTACCTACCTGATGATGACTCCACCCATTGGCCGTTAATATAGAGTTTATATTTTTTCATTCTTGTCCTCCCATGATTATTTTTGCCACTGGGCTTTAAAACGAGACCGGCTTTATGGTCAGCCGGTCTCGGTCAAAACTAATTATTCAGCTTATTCAACAACTTCCGTAACTTCCGCCGGAGCCTCCTGAGGCACGTCCGGCAAGTCTACTTTACCTTTGCATTTGTCGGTAACAA
>JAAYNF010000157.1 GCA_012520975.1 Clostridiaceae bacterium
GAAAAATATCCTTGTTGCGAAGAAGATAGAGATTGTTCGAAGCTTCCTTGATGCGAGCGAGCCGCTCCTCGACCGGGAGCAGGTTCAGCTGTTGCACAATGCGTACCTTGTGACGCTCGAGCGGGATTTTTCTGCCGTCGAAAAATGAGATGGTTTCCATGGGTTCGTTCCTCCTTTGCGTTTCGCGGCACCCTTTGGGTACCTTACATATTCCGGCACTCCTCGGACCGGTGCTTCGGGGGACGAAAGATAATAAAAAACGTCCTCCCCGACAATTTTGCCGAGAGGACGTCTACCGACGTGATACCACCTCTCTTCGCTTTCACCTCGCGGTAAAAGCCTCCGCCGGTACGCCGGTTTCTCACCGCAAAGACAAAGTGGACATCTTCGCTAAACCAGGTTATACCGTTGCGCTGTCACGGGCGCGCCCGTCGCCTCCTACCTCCGATCAAACGGTCTCGGGACGCTGCTCGCGGAATGTATTCATCTCATCGTCTGCTTTTGCCTCGCACCATCCGGCATATCTCTGGAAGCGTTCGATGAGACTACTTCTTTCCGGTCATGGCATTTATGTTGTCCACAATACCACAAGAATATATCTTTGTCCAGCGGGACGGCAATTTTCATGGGTACAAACATCATTGACTTGTTTGATATTTTGCAATTTTCATGGTATCATGCGTTCATTCCGTTCTCACAACATAAAGTCGATATGATGGAGGTAGTTTTATATAAGCGAACTGGTTTCCAAACTTAAAGAAGTCCTGTCGTCTGTTTTGCCGATTACTTTTATTGTCTTAGTGCTTCACTTTACCATCACCCCACTGGAATCCGGTGCGATACTTGCTTTCCTTATAGGATCTGCTTTGGTGATCATCGGGCTTACAGTGTTTCTTTTCGGCATCGACCAAGGTCTCGAACCCATTGGTCAGGGCATAGGCAGCACTTTGACCCACTCAAACAGCTATGCGATTATTATTACCGTCAGTTTGATTTTGGGCTTTTTCATCTCATTTGCCGAGCCGGATCTTCACATACTGGCAAAACAGGTAGACAGTGTTACCTCGGGACAATTTGATAATATCTATATGGTGGTCGTGGTCTCCATAGGGCTTGGAATTATGATGACCCTCGGTATGTTGCGCATACTAAGGGGTGTGAGATTAAGGTATGTATTCACATTCGCCTATGGTTTGATACTTGTCTTATCCCTTTTCTCAACATCAGATTTTTTAGCGATAGCCTTTGACGCATCCGGTGCCACGACAGGAGCTATCACGGTTCCCTTTATGCTTGCGCTGGCTGCCGGAGTGTCATCTATGAAGAAGGACAGCAAGGTAAGCGAGGCCGACAGCTTCGGTTTGGTCGGAATTTCATCCTCAGGTGCGATTCTCGGCGTTTTGGTCGCAGGGATTTTTCTGAACATCGACAAGCTGAACGGCGTCCTGCCTGAAGTCAGCGTAACAGAAGGAAATCTGCTTCATTTATACGGCTCAAAACTGGCCAATATTACGTTTGAATCTTTTGTATCTTTGCTGCCGATTGTGGTAATGTATATAGTCTTCCAAATTTTTTCATTCAAACACAAGAAAAAAAGGGTTTTAAATATCGTGCGCGGCGTAATTTTTACGTTTGTCGGCCTTGTGGTTTTCATGTTGGGTGTCAACGGTGGGTTTATGGAAATTGGTGCCCGGCTTGGCAGAAAACTTGCTTCAATGGACTCAAAAACACCTGTTCTTTTGGTTTCGCTGCTTCTTGGACTCACCACGGTTCTTGCGGAGCCTGCGGTCATTGTTCTGACGCACCAGGTGGAAAATATCACCGGCGGCTCTGTTAAACGCAAGCTTGTGCTCATCTTTCTCTCCGTGGCCGTGGGCATGTCCATCTTTATGTCCGCTTTGCGAATACTTATACCAAGTATAAAATTGTGGATGTATATTTTGCCGGGCTTTGGCCTTGCCGTCGTCCTTGCCTATTTTGTCCCCGACCTGTTTGTGGGAATGGCATTTGATGCCGGCGGCGTTGCTTCCGGTCCCATGACCGCTACCTTTTCTCTTGCTTTTGTCCAAGGAATAGCTGCGGAGGTTCCCACGGCCGATATCGTGGCGGACGGCTTTGGTATGATTGCCATTGTGGCGATGATGCCGATCATAGCAATTGAAACACTTGGCGCCCTTTATCAATTCCAATTGCGAAAAGCTTCTAAAAAAATGTCGGGTACCGGCCTGCGAAGCGGAGGTAGCAATGAATAGACAAGAAGGAAAAATCGCGATAAACAAACCGTTAGTAACAATGACCTTGATTCTTGACGAACATCAATGCCAAAAATGTGCCAAGATAGCCAAAGAGGTTGGTATTCGCGGCGGAATAACAATCATCGGCAAGGGCACGGTTAGCAACACGGTGCTGAATTTGTTCGGAATAAAAAGTCAGAAAAAAGAAATCATTAACTTTTTAATATCAAAAGACACCTTTGAAGAACTGATCGAGCATTTTACAGCAGCTTTAAGGCTGACCGAACCGGGCCAAGGAATTATCTATACAACGTCTGTAATCCTTGCGAGCCTGACAGTAGAGGGCAGGCAGGTCATCGTGAAAACAGTCGAGGACGAGGGAGAAAACGGTATGTTTAAAAAACTGACAGTGATTGTGGATCGCGGCATGGCGGATGATGTCATGGATATCGCCCGCAAAGCAGGTGTCAAAGGCGGCACGATCATGCACGGCAGGGGTACAGGCGCGGAGTATACAGCGAAACTCTTTGGTATGGAAATTGAGCCCGAAAAAGAGCTGGTCATGATGCTTATGCCGAGCGGCCTAATTGACAAAGTCGTGGACGATTTGTTCCGGGAACTGAAATTGGAGGACCCGAGGAACGGCATCTTGTTTGTGGAGCCTGTTTTGAGTGTATGCGGCCTTTTGGATTTAGAAGAAGATGGGGCAGATACCCAAACCACGTGAAAACTAAAGCAATAAAACCGTATTCGCTTTTGTGAATCTTCGGAAATCCCATGTTAAATCCTCACTGTTTAAATCGGTTAGATTTCACACAAAGTCTACTATGTTGGACATTGATAAGCCCAACCTGCTTTTTATCAATCGCAAATAGAGCTCTGTATGAGATACGTTCATCTTAATCATCTGCAAGCCATGCAGC
>JAAYNF010000158.1 GCA_012520975.1 Clostridiaceae bacterium
CTAGACACTGATACTAGATGTTTTCATGGCTTTCTTCATAAATGAGGGTGCCTCTTTCACTTTTTTAAGTCTTTTGAGACACCCCCTTCTCTGCGGACCGGCAAACAGCCGAAACATTGAATCAACCAGTCGGATAATATCAATAAAAAAGCATTGACAACAAAACTTTAACAAGGTATCATAAACACAACACCTATGTTGCGATGCGCGACAAATCTGCAAATTAGTTTCTCCTAATCTTTCCTCGTTCATCGTCCACGCCTCGCAAGGGCAACGATAACTTCGGTTTCAAAAAAATCAAAAGGAAGGAAGATGAAAGTGAAAAAAGCACTGGCAATTTTGACAATTATTACCTTGATCTTCATATTAACGATGCCGATTATAGCGGCAAACTACACTTTTTATGAAACAAGTGTCGATCGATACCAAAACTGGGTATATATGTCCAAGGACGACGATATTATCGTTATTGATCCGCTGAACTATATTGAAATAAACTATTTCCATTACAAAGGGAGAGATTTTAACTTTACGCCGATCAAAGCCGTTTCGGCAAATTACTATCACTGGAAAGGCCGCGCCGACCTGAACGCCAGCCAGGTCATTCAGGACACCTATACCGTTAAGACGACTGCTGATTTTGGCAATGAAGCAGCAGCCTTCGGAACACAAATTGGCTTTGCATATTCCCACACATCCACATTATCTGTTCAAAGCGAGATCGGCCCGAGCCTTCCATCTGGATATTACTTTTTTGGTGTTAAATTCAGAATCAGAGACTTTAAAACACGAGAGTACAAGGAACGTTGGAAATTCAACTTATGGCGATGGTCATGGGAGCTTGCCAGCTCGTCGAATATATATCACTATGCGGCCAAAATTGACTATACCGGTTCCGGCGCTCCCCCTACATACTATGGATGGCATATGGCCTAATTAATCGAAAGGAAATGGATTTCAATGCACCAAAGATTAGCAATTGCGATGTTTGTCTTGGGTCTTCTGATCGGACTCTGTTCCTGTGGATCGGTTGGTATTACAGGCGAAACGGTTGATGCCGATTTGCTGGTTGACCTGACGGTTCCCGGTCATTCCGACATTTCATTTCAACTGCAATGGTACAGGATTTCCGATCAATTTTCCGCGCCGCTGAAAGACAACTTGACTATGACGTACAAGGTCGGACAGGAGGTCACTTTGGAAGGGGAGAATATTGACCAGCTATCCGGTGCTCTCCTGTCGGTCCGATTGGTTGATCTTGCGGATCTCACGGGAAAAGATTATTTCCGAACGCTTCTAATTGAAGAAGACTACACATACAACAATGGTCGTTATTTAAATGCCGAGGGCATCTATCGGGAGCCACGGAGGGCAGACATCATGGAAGCCAGACGGCTGCTTGACAATTACATTGCCAAAGCCAAGGTTCTGTTGTTCAGCATGACGTATGAGGGTTCCGTGACCAAGGCGATCCACGTCCGATCAATTGAAATTGATGAACTTGCCTACCGATGCGAGTTTAAGTTGTTTCAAATCAAACCGGAACCATTGCCGATGGATAACACTCAAGAGCTTTTTGCAGATTTTCAGCCCTCAGGTTACGGCGGGGTGCTGGCCGGGCCTTCATTGGCCAATTGTGGTTACCTGTTTGTTCAAGGGAAAGCCGGTAAAGCCATTTCCGACATATCTTGCAGAGCCTTGAATAAAGGTTGCCGAATAATCGGATCCGACGCGGACGGGGTGGATCGGTCAATTTGTGGCGGCCGCACATCCCCTCCATTAAAAACCGGCAATTTTTCCGCGGGCGAATCGATCGATCTGGTTTTTGATTATATCATTGCGGATCCGGAAGATAAGCCGTTGCGCACCTATGATCTTGCTGTGGCCTGCCTGCTCACTACTTTCGATATGTCTGACGGCAGGATTCTGCATAGTTATCATTACCAGACATCCATGCGCTCACCGGAATTTTCCCTCGTTCACCTTCTCCACGCCTATCGTTGATACTTCTTATTTGACTTTTTCAAAGGGCGGCAATGATTTCTGCTATAATTGGTTCACTAAATAATGCAGGTGCATTGCATGCCAACCTTGTTTTTACATCCGCTCCAAATAGGAAATGTCAGGCTGGACAATAATTTGGCCTTGGCGCCGTTGGCCGGGACATCTAATTTGGCTTTTCGTCCAATTTGTCGACGTTTTGGCGCCGGTCTGACGGTTTCCGAATTGGTCAGTGCGCGTGGTGTTTGTTACGATCCGGAGTTTCGTCGCAACTGGCGCTATTTGGTTTTTGACCCGACCGAGAGACCGATTGCCATTCAGCTTTTCGGCAGTGAGCCGAAGGATTTTGCCAATGCCATTCGCCGCATTCTTGAGCACCCGTTGCTGGGACAATGCAGCATGATCGACCTGAATATGGGTTGTCCGGTCAACAAGATTGTTAAAGCCGGAGAGGGAGCCGCCCTGATGCGGACTCCTGATCGGGCTGCTCGGATTATTGAAGCCAGCGTCAAGGCCGCCGACGGATTTAATAAACCTGTTACGGTTAAGTTGCGCAAAGGCTGGGATGACAGCCATGTCAATGCGGTTTCTTTTGCTCGTCTCGCTGAAAGCGCAGGTGCGGCAGCCCTGACCGTTCACGGACGGACACGCAGCCAGTTCTATGGCGGCCGAGCGGACTGGTCGGTTATCGGTGAAGTAAAAGCCGCCGTCAGTGTTCCGGTTTATGGTAACGGCGATATCGACTCCCCCTCAGCGGCGCGGCAGATGATTCGAGAAGCGGGGGTGGATGGCTTGATGCTTGGGCGTGCAGCCCGAGGCAATCCTTGGATTTTCAGTTGGTTGACAAATGCACTGACGGTCGAGGAGCCAAAGTCGGATATTGTGCCCGAACTTACCCCTGACGACAAAATCCCGGTTATCTTGGAACATCTCGATGCCTTGATTGATTTGCGCGGCGAGTTAACGGCGATTCGCGAAATGCGAAAACAGCTGATTTTTTATCTTAGCGGCACACCGCACGGCGCTGAAATCAAGCGCCGGGCCATGACCGCCAATTCACGGTCGGAGATTTTAGCTGTATTGGAAGATTGGCGTATTAAGTGCAAGAAACATTGTGAACATTCATAATGGAAGTTGTTGAAGTTGCATAGTATAATAATAGGCGCGGCGCCGCAGCAAGGAGCACGAGTCCTTAGCGATGAAAAGACTTGCGGCGCCAGCAGGTTAATTTAAGGGGGAATCTTGGGTATGAAAAACTATCCCGCAGCTAAAATTCGTAATCTGGTTCTACTGGGTCATGGTGGATCAGGAAAAACCGCATTTGCCGAGGCAGTCCTGTTTAATGCCAAGGCCATTGACCGGATGGGCAAATCCACTGATGGAAATACAGTCATGGATTTTGATTCCGAGGAGATCCGCCGCAAGATTTCGCTGAATACTTCCGTTGCCGCATGTGCATGGCGTGATTATAAAGTAAACCTGATCGACACCCCAGGCGATTTTGACTTTCTTGGCGAGTTGATGATGGGGCTTCGTGTGGCTGATGCCGGCTTGATTCTGATTAGCGCCAAAGACGGTGCATCGGTCGGCGCCGAAAAAGCAATACGGCACAGCCGAAAACTTAAATTGCCGCTTTTCTATTTCATCAGTCGAATGGACGAGGCCAATGCCAATTTTGACAAGGCATTGGAAAGTTTGCAGGAGACCTTTGGCAATCAGGTTGTTCCTTTTGCGCTGCCGATTGTCAGTGAAGGCAAGATGACCGGGATCGTCGACGTTGTCGAGGGAAAAGCCTATGCAATGGATGGGAAAACCAATGCATTAAAGCCGATCGACATCCCAACGGCTTTGCAAGATTCGGTCTCGGCACTGCAGGAATCTTTGCATGAAACCGTTGCCGAAACCAGCGAAGCTCTGCTGGAAAAGTTTTTTAGCGGCGAACCATTTACTGCAGAAGAGATGACTACCGGTCTGCGGGCGGCTGTTGCCGACGGTTCGATTAATCCGGTTTTCGTCGGATCCGGCACTATGAACTGGGGCATCGGCTTTGCTATGGATCATATTTGTCGCTATATGCCGGCTCCGACGGATGTTGCGACCGCCAAAGCCACGTCGCCGGACGGCGCCGCCCTGGATGTTGATCTGGATCCCGATGCGCCGTTGGCGGCTTTTGTTTTCAAAACAATTGCCGACCCGTTTGTCGGTCGTATTTCGATGTTCCGAGTCTATTCCGGTACTTTCAAGGCCAACAGCTCGGTCTACAATCCAATCAAGGAAAAAGACGAAAGAATCGGCGCTCTCTTTACCATGGTGGGCAAAAAGCAGCTGCCGACCGACCAAGTTGCCGCCGGCGATATTGGCGCGGTAACCAAATTATTGTTGACCACAACCAATGATACCTTGTGTGATCGCAGCCAACCGGTCATCCTGAAGCAAATTAAGTTCCCGTTCCCGTGTCTATCACTGGCTATTTTGCCTGTCGTTAAAGGTGAGGAAGACAAAATCATGTCCGGCCTCAACAAGCTTAAAGATGAAGATCCGGTTTTTGAAGTGGTGAACGATGCCGAAACCCGCCAAATGGTCATATCCGGTTTGGGCGAACAACAGCTGGATGTGCTTCGGAGCAAGTTAAAGGCCAAATTCAATGTCGATGCCACGTTGGAAGAACCACGGGTTGCCTATCGTGAGACCATCCGCAAGAAGGTTCGTGTCCAAGGCAGACATAAAAAACAAACCGGCGGCCACGGTCAATACGGTGATGTGTGGATCGAATTTGAACCCGGAGAAGAAGAGGGATTGACCTTCGAAGAAAAGATCTTCGGCGGCTCGGTTCCCAAATCATACCATCCCGCTGTTGAGAAGGGATTGCAGGAGGCCATCCAGAAAGGCGTTCTGGCCGGTTATCCCGTGGTCAATCTCAAGGCCACTTTGGTTGATGGATCCTATCACGATGTGGACTCATCGGAAATTGCCTTTAAACTGGCGGCACGCTTGGCCTACAGAAGCGGGTTGCCTCAGGCCGCACCGGTTTTGCTCGAACCGATCAGCTCGATTGAAGTTCATATTCCGGAGGCGTTCCTAGGAGACGTTATGGGTGACATGAACAGGCGTCGGGGGAGAATCATGGGGATCAATCCGGATGGGGACGAACAGGTCGTATTGGCGGAAGCCCCCACATCAGAGTTGGCCAAGTATGCCACCGACCTGAAATCGATGACCCAAGGCAGGGGCTGGTATACGATCGCTTTCGCCCGTTATGAACAAGCGCCCCAGCAGATAGCCGATAAGGTCATTGCCGATGCCAAGCAACGCATGGAGGAAGATGAAGACTAAGACTGCTTCGGCAAATTTTATTACTCATAACTTTTCTTCAATAGGTGTGTTTTGATTGCTGAAATCTCCTGATTCAATGTTGGGTCGGGAGATTTCGATTCCAAAGCCCTTTCAGCTGCGGCTGCCCCAAGGAGATCCGACTACTTGCCCTCTGAGAAAAAACCTGATATCATTGGGCTGATCGCACGCTCAAAAGGCGATTCGACGTCCGGATATTCTCTTTAGTTACCGAGCCGGATTTTAAAAGGAGATATGCCATCGTGGAAGACGGCAGTAGTATAAGCTACTTCTTATCGGCTGTAAGTCAGCCTATTTCTTCAATGCCCCTAATACTCGATCTGCTGGTTTTATTCATTTTGATTTTTATCAATGCATTTTTTTCGGCGTCAGAAATTGCCATTATCACTCTGAACGATAACATGATCAAAAAGAGAGCTGAGGAAGGCGATCGGGTTTCTCAGCGCTTATACAAGCTCATATCCGAACCCAGCTCTTTCCTAGCTACGATCCAGGTCGGTGTCACACTAGCCGGGTTTTTATCCTCTGCCTTTGCCGCCGATAAGTTTTCCAGAAGACTCTACGATATTTTAGCCGTCAACAACCGCGCGATATACGACATCAGCTTGGTGGTTGTCACCATTATCCTGTCCTACTTTTCATTGGTTTTTGGTGAACTGGTGCCCAAGCGGATCGCACAAAACAATCCTGAAAGGATGGCTCGCAGGGTCGTTAATATTATCCGTGCAACCGGCTTTGTTCTGCGCCCGTTTATCTTGCTGCTGACCGCGTCCACCAATTTGGTTTTAAAGCTCTTTGGAATCAGCCCCAACGCCAACGACCGGCGTGTTACCGAGGAAGAGATCCGCATGCTGGTTGATGTCGGGCGTGAATCCGGCAGCATTCATGCCAACGAGAAGGAAATGATCGAGAAAATCTTTGAGTTCAATGACAAAGAGGTTTCGGAGATCATGACGCATCGGACCAGTGTCGTATCCTTGGATATTGATTCCGATTACGCCGAAGTCTTGGAAGTGGCGGTTCATGAAAAATATACTCGTATTCCGGTCTACGAAGACAACATCGATAATATCATTGGAATTCTGCACATCAAAGATCTGCTTTATCATGCCGCCGAAGGCCTTTCCCGGCCGTTTTCGCTGCGGCACATGATCCGCCCGCCCTACATTGTTCCGGAATCCAAGACCATTGACGCCCTTTTCCGGGAAATGCAGCGCGACCGAGCCCAAATGGCTGTCGTCATTGATGAATATGGCGGAACTGCCGGCATTGTCACGGTTGAGGACTTGTTGGAGGAAATCGTGGGTAGCATCCAGGATGAATATGACGAAGAAGAGCAGGAAATTGTTCAAAAAGACGACAATACATACCTGATCGCCGGCCAGACCTCCTTAGACGAGGTAAGTGAAGCTGTAAATCAAGAATTTCCCGATGAGGATTATGATACTTTGGCCGGGCTGGTGATCAACCTGCTTGGGCGGATACCGGATGAGCATGAATATCCGGAGGTTGAATTTGGCAATCTCCGTCTCAAAGTTTTAGAGATGTCAGAAAAAAGAGTGTCGCTCATTGAATTGACCTTGCTGCCCAAAGCCGAAGAAGGAGAAGCAGATGACTGACCGCTCCTTTTCAAGAGGGGCGGCGTTTTTCGATTTGGACGGGACCTTGTTGGATACGGTGCCGCTGATTATTGAATCATACCAACATACTTTCCGGCATTTTTTAGGTGAGCCGGGCAATGAAGCTGATATTCTGGCCGGAATCGGTATCCCGCTGGACGATTTTTTCCGCAATTCGTGGCCGGAACAAGCCGAGGTCATGAAAGCAGTTTATCTTCAACACAATCATGCTCGGCTGGATACGCATATTGCGATTTTTCGCGAAGTTCCGGTCATGTTGGAGCGTTTGCGTCGGTTGAAGATCCCGATGGGGATCGTGACCTCCAAGAGGCAATACGCCGCTATGCGCAGTCTACGATTTTTTGATCTTGAGCATTATTTTCAAATTTTTGTCGTCAAAGAATCTACTCTATTGCACAAGCCCAACCCTGACCCATTGTATGAAGCCATGCGCCAAATGCGGATCGATAGTCCCGCCCGGGTTGTTTACATCGGCGACAGCCTCCACGATCTACACAGCGCGAAAAGGGCGGGGTGCCGCAGCGCGATTGTGGATTGGACCGCAATGCCACGGGAACAATTATTGGCTGCCGATCCTGATCTTTGGCTGACGAAAACCGAGGAACTGGTCGATTATTTTAAACATCTGTAATATAATTGGATGGATTTTATTTTCGGAGGCTAACATGGCGCGTTATGGCTATATGCTGTTGGATCTGTCCGATCCGGATGTCAGTCGACAGGCGATGCAGTTGGACACGATCGGCGGATATGATCGGATTTTTGTCGATCGACGCCCGAACAGATCCGGAACAGGCGGACGGATCCAACGCAAGAAAATGCTGCAAGCATTGATCCCCGGGGATGTGGTTTATGTTGCCGCCGCCGACCGCTTGGGTGACAATATGCGTGATTTTCTCAAGGTTGTCCATCTCATGGAGGATCTGGGAGCCGATCTGGTGATCCTGCAGGAAAACGTTGACACGCGAGATTCATCCGGCCGCGCAGCGCTTCGCCTGCTGAAGTCTGTAGCCAACATCGATTTTCATTTCCAGTCGCAAAGCAAAAAGATCGGAATCGAAACCGCCCGACTTCAAGGCCGCCGCATCGGTCGGCCGCCGGTTCCGATCCCGCCGGGATTCCGCGATATCTGTCGACAATGGTCTGAAGGTCGGATCAGTGCCGCGGAAGCCATGCGCCGTTCCGGATTGCGCAGTACCAGCTTTTACAAAAAAGCGCGTGAGTTGGGGTTTGTTGCGCCGTCGAAACGTTTAAGGCAGGAGTCAAAAAAGCCGTAAACGCCACAGCAATCGGTTGTCAACAAGAGGTGATCCGGTTGTTTCAGCGCGAAAGACTGTGTATAATTGGTAAATGCCCATTTAAAGATGAAGGATGGATCGAAATGAGCGAAAAAAATCGGAATCAAGAAAAATGGCGTACAGAAGTCCTGCGGGAGCAACGCAAAGAGCGCTTGGCTCGACTAAAATCCAAAGACGGCGGAAAAAAACCGATCAAAACCACCAATCGGGCGGCAACCTTGATTACTGTTCTGGTTTTGGTGGTTGTGATTTTGGCGGTCGCCACTTGGTGGATGTTCAGCCTCGGTGTACCCCATCGTTCCATGACCGCTTTGACCGTTGGCGATGAAAAGATTACGGTGGCGGAATTGTCGTATTTTTATCGCTCTACCCTCGGTTATTATGGGATTGACCCTAATACCGACGAGGGGAAAGCCGCATTGAGTCAGCCATACGACGAAACTTTTCCAACCGTGGCCGATTTTCTGAAAGATCAGTCCGTCAAGGAGCTCCAACAACTTGTCGTCTTAGGGCTTTCGGCGAAAGAGGCCGACCTGTCCTTGGATGCGGCGGATGACAAATCCACCGATGATTACATTGCCCAGATTGCGTTCAATGCACGCAATCAGGGACAGACTCTGAACAATTTTTTGACCGCAAATTATGGTATCGGAATGGATGAAGGCGTTATGCGCAAGATCATGGGCCGCTATCTTCTGGCCAACAAATATTCAAGCTACCTTCAGGATTCATTTGTCATAACGGATACGGAAATCAAGGAATATTATGAAGAGAATCGGGATGATTTTGATCAGATTACCTATCGGATGTTCTTTATGGCGGCCACGCGCCCGGCGGATGCCACCGATGAGCAGAAAAAGGCGGCCATGGACGAGACCAAGGCCAAAGCCGGTGAAATGCTCGGAAAAATAACCGACGAGGAATCTTTCAAGGAACTGTGCATTTCTTACGCCGCTGACAAGGAAGAACAACTGGCCTACACCGAAACCGACAAATCATTGAATTCCAACTATAAGCACAATATTTATACGCCATCCCATGTTGAATGGCTTTTTGACCAAGCTCGCAAATCAGGCGATAAAACAATTTTGGAATCCACGTCCGGATATTATGTGCTCTATTTTGTCAATCGGAAGATCGCCGACTCCAATTATGTCTCGGTCCGGCATATTCTTGTTCAGGCAGACAAAAGCGAATCAACCGCGGAGCAAATCACCGCTGCTCAAAACAAGGCTGAAACTATTCTAGATGAATTTAAGGCCGGTGAGCAGACCGAGACCTTTTTTGCCGAACTGGCCAACAAACATTCTGAAGATGGCGGCAGCAACACAAAGGGAGGCCTTTATTCCGGCGTGTCACCCGGTAGTAATTTTGTTCCCGAATTTCTTGATTGGAGTGTTGATCCGGCTCGCAAAGTCGGAGACACGGCGATCGTCCAGACCGATTATGGCTTCCATATTATGTATTTTGTCGGAATTGACGGCATTGAATGGCAGATCAATGTAAAAAACACGCTGGTCGGCCAACGGTTTAATACATTTATTACCGATCAGACCGCGGCCAACCCCTATAAATGGGTGCGGCCGGGCGCGGATCTTGTGACCTGACATATAATACCCGTAATGGGCAAAACCGATCCGGCTTTTGCTTCAAGCTCGGATCGGTCGAGAACTTTTATGCTTTGGATTGTTATCTAAAAAATTTTTTATGGCCAACAGGATTTGTCGGAGATCAACAATCCACAAATCACAAAATCACAAAAAAGATGCCAAATGCAATTGACACCTTTGTGATGGAATGATATTATCTTAGAATGCGCCGTAAAACGGCGGGTTGCTGTCTGCAAAAAAAGAGCAGTAAAACAGATACCCTTTCAACCTGATTATAACATCTGCTGGGTTGCTGTCAATGATCTTTCCAACGGCAACCAGCCAAGGTCAAACGATCTGGCCGAAAATGCGTGAGGTGATCATTAATGGTGCGTCCCGTCAAGCTGGGAAGAACCGAACGAATGTCCTATTCTAGGATCGATGAAGTCATTGACATTCCACATCTGATTGAAATTCAAAAAAACAGTTATCAATGGTTCCTTGATGAAGGCCTGATGGAAGTGTTGCGGGATATTTCCCCCATTGTTGATTTTTCGGGGGACATTGAGCTTTCTTTCATTGATAAAGAGTTCGATGCCGCAAGTCCGACCTATTCTATCAGTGAGTGCAAAGAACGGGATGCCAATTTTGCTGCACCGCTACGTGTCAAAGTTCGTCTGCACAACAAAAAAGACGACATTATCAAAGACCAGCAGATTTACATCGGCGAATTTCCGATCATGACCGAAAATGGCACTTTTATTATTAATGGTGCCGAACGGGTTATCATCAGCCAGCTTGTTCGCTCGCCCGGTGCCTACTATGATATCGGCCGAGACAAACACGACAAAGAACTCTTTTCTTCACAAATCATCCCCAATCGGGGTGCTTGGCTGGAATATGAAACCGACGGCAATGATTTGCTCTGGGTTCGTGTCGACCGCACGCGTAAGTTTCCCTTAACTATTTTATTGCGCTCGCTGGGATTTGACTGCGGCGAACTTAACAAAGCCAACGACGAGCTATACGGCACCGACGAGCAGATCATGGAGATGTTCGGCGAAGAAAACAGCCTGATGCAGACCATGATCAAAGACGGTTGCCGTAATCGCGAGGAGGCCCTGCAGGAATTATACAGAAAACTTCGTCCGGGAGAACCGGTTTCGGTCGAGGGAGCCAAGACACTCCTGTGCAATATGTTTTTTGACTCGAAGCGTTACGACTTGGCTCGTGTTGGCATTTACAAGCTCAATAAAAAACTTTCATTGGCGGCTCGTCTGAGCGGTCATATAGCTGCGGAAAACATCGTTGATGAAAACGGTGAAATTTTGGTCGCGACCGATGAAATCATCACGGCTAAAACGGCTGCAGCCATTCAGGCTGCCGGAATCAATTCGGTTGCCGTCTATCCCATTCAGGTAACCGGCAGTACGGTGACAACCGTAGAAAAAAGCATCAAGATCATCGGCAACAATCGCGTTGACGCCAACGATTTCCTGAGGCGCCATTTTAGCGATGAGGAATTGGGTGATCTGGATGCCGTCCAGCTCGGTGTCACGGAAGCCGTTCGTCTCGGCGTGCTGCGCAACCTGATTGACGCGGCTAGGGAGAACAGCGAAAATCCTGTGTCGGAGACGCTGCGAGAGCTTTTGCAGAGAAATATCAATGAACTGATGCCCAAACACCTGACCGTCGAGGATATTGTTGCTTCGATCAGCTATTTGATCGGGCTGAAGTATGGTATTGGTGTCAAGGATGACATTGATCACTTGGGCAATCGCCGCATTCGCTCGGTCGGTGAGCTGCTGCAAAATCAGATCCGCGTCGGATTTTCCCGAATGGAGCGTGTTGTTCGTGAACGCATGGGTACGCTGGCGGATATAGCTGCGGCCACCCCGCAAATGATTGTCAATACACGGCCGGTTAGTGCGGCTATCAAAGAGTTTTTCGGATCAAGTCAGCTTTCCCAGTTTATGGATCAACCGAATCCTCTTGCGGAATTGACGCACAAGCGTCGTCTGTCCGCCCTCGGTCCGGGGGGATTGTCCCGTGAGCGCGCGAACTTTGAGGTTCGAGACGTTCATTCTTCCCACTACGGTCGCATGTGTCCGATCGAAACACCGGAGGGCCCGAATATCGGTCTGATCAATTCCTTGGCGACATATGCCCGTGTCAATCGTTATGGCTTCATTGAAACCCCCTATCGTGTTTACGACAAGGAAGCCGGCATCGTTACTCGCGAAGTCCGGTACATGACAGCCGATGAAGAAGATCGTTACAATATTGCTCAAGCCAATGAACCTCTGGATCAGAATGGGCGTTTCATCGACAAAAAAATTGTCTGCCGCTATCTGGACAAATTCATTGAAGTCGAACCGCAAAAGGTTGATTTGATGGACGTCTCGCCCAAACAGCTGGTTTCGGTTGCGACAGCCCTGATTCCGTTTCTCGGCAATGACGACGCCAACCGTGCGCTGATGGGCTCCAATATGCAGCGCCAAGCGGTTCCGCTGGTCAGGACCGAAGCACCGATCATCGGAACCGGCATGGAGCATCGCGCGGCCAAGGATTCAGGTGTCTGCGTGATTGCCAACAATGACGGCATTGTTGAACATGTCAGCGCCGACAAGATTGTGGTCAAAACCGGTGCCGCTGATTTTGACAGCTATAGTTTGACCAAATATCAACGTTCCAATCAAGGAACGTGCATTAATCAGCGCCCGCTGGTCCGCAAAGGCGACGCGGTTTATCAAGGCGACATTATTGCGGACGGCCCTTCAACCGACAACGGTGAGCTGGCCCTTGGCCGGAATGTTCTGATCGGATTTATGACGTGGGAAGGTTTCAATTACGAAGACGCCGTTCTGATCAATGAACGGCTGGTCCGAGAAGATATTTATACCTCCATTCATATCGAGGAATATGAATGCGAGGCCCGTGATACAAAACTGGGACCGGAGGAAATTACCCGCGAAATTCCCAATGTGGGCGATGATGCGCTCAAGGATCTTGATGAGTATGGCATTGTTCGCATCGGTGCCGAGGTGCAGGCTGGTGATATTATTGTCGGCAAAGTCACTCCCAAGGGCGAAACCGAGCTAACCGCCGAAGAGAGGCTTTATCGGGCGATTTTCGGTGAAAAGATCAGGGAGGTCCGGGATACATCCGTCCGCGTTCCCCACGGTGAGTCAGGAATTGTCGTCGATGTCAAAGTATTTACCCGCGATAATGATGATGCGCTCAAACATGGGGTCAACAAGCTGGTACGTGTCTATATCGCCCAGAAGCGCAAAATTTCGGTCGGCGACAAAATGGCCGGTCGACACGGCAACAAGGGCGTTATTTCCTGCATCCTGCCGGAAGAGGATATGCCCTTTATGCCGGATGGCACACCGCTGGACATTGTTTTAAATCCGCTCGGGGTTCCATCCAGAATGAACATCGGTCAACTTTTGGAGGTCCATTTGGGACGCGCAGCCAGCCTGATGGGCTGGAAGATCGCCACTCCGGTTTTTGATGGCGCCACCGAAACCGATGTTATGGATGCTTTTAAAGAGGCCGGAATTGACCCTGATGGCAAGACTGTTCTTTATGATGGACGAACCGGTGAGCCTTTTGAAAGCAAAATCACGGTCGGAACCATGTACTACCTCAAGTTGCTGCATCTGGTTGATGACAAAATTCATGCCCGCTCGATCGGCCCCTACTCACTGGTCACGCAGCAGCCGCTGGGGGGCAAGGCTCAGTTTGGCGGCCAGCGCTTCGGCGAGATGGAGGTCTGGGCACTTGAGGCTTATGGTGCCAGCTATACCTTGCAGGAAATTCTGACCGTAAAATCGGATGATATTTCCGGTCGCACCAAGACCTACGAAGCCATCGTTAAGGGTGAAAGCGTACCGGAAGCCGGTGTGCCGGAATCCTTTAAGGTTCTGGTCAAAGAACTACAGAGCTTGGCTCTGGATGTCCGGATTTTCTCCGACGAGCATGAGTTGCTGGACATCAAGGAAACGGAGCATGACGATGGCGATCTTCCGGAAATTGATCCCGACAAACTCAGTGAATTGATCGGAATCGGTCGTGACGAGAGCTTCGCCGCCGCCGGCTTTACCGAGGGAATCTTGGCCGAGGATGGCGGTATTGCTGCCGATGACCTCGATGATAACGATGAAGCCGATGAAGATTCTGATGCGGATGATGAAGAATCCGAGGATTTCTCCGATGATGAATAGACCGAGAACCGGAAAGATCGGTGCGGATCATTGTCATAATCGGCGAATTGCGGAAGGAGACGGCACGCAATGTTTGAAATAACAAATTTTGAGGCTATTGGCATCGGCTTGGCTTCACCGGAGAAGATTCTTGAATGGTCCAGAGGAGAAGTCAAAAAGCCGGAAACAATCAATTATCGAACACTAAAACCGGAACGGGACGGCCTGTTCTGCGAGAAAATTTTCGGTCCGACCAAGGACTGGGAGTGCCATTGCGGTAAATATAAAAAAATCCGTTACCGGGGAATAGTCTGTGATCGCTGTGGTGTCGAAGTGACCAGATCCAGAGTTCGCCGCGAGCGATTGGGACACATCAAATTGGCGGCGCCGGTTTGCCATATCTGGTATTTCCGCGGCATTCCCAGCCGCATGGGACTTATTTTGGACATGTCGCCACGCTTGCTGGAAAGGGTTCTTTATTTTGCCGCCTATGTGGTTATTGATGCCGGTCCAACCGGATTCACCCAACGTCAGGTGATCAATGAGCGCGAATACCGCGATGCTGTTGATGAGTTCGGCCGGAATTCTTTCCGGGCCAAGATGGGCGCCGAAGCCATCAAGGAATTGTTGGCGTCCATCGACATTGATGAGATGGCGGCCAATCTTCGCGAGGAGTTTCATTCGGCCACCGGCCAGAAAAAAGCTCGCATTATCAAACGCCTAGAAGTTGTTGAAGCCTTTAAGAAATCCGGCAATCAACCGGAGTGGATGATTCTGGATGTGCTGCCGGTTTTGCCGCCTGAATTGCGTCCCATGGTGCAACTGGATGGCGGCCGATTCGCCACATCGGATCTGAACGATCTCTACCGTCGTGTGATCAACCGCAACAATCGTTTGAATAAGCTTTTGCAGCTTGGCGCTCCGGAAATCATTGTCCGCAACGAAAAACGCATGCTGCAAGAAGCCGTTGATGCCCTCATCGACAACGGCCGACGCGGACGCCCGGTCACCGGCGCCGGCAATCGCGCCCTTAAGTCCCTGTCCGATATGCTTAAGGGCAAGCAGGGTCGATTCCGCCAGAACCTGCTCGGCAAACGTGTCGACTACTCCGGCCGCTCGGTTATTGTGGTCGGCCCCGAACTCAAGCTGCATCAGTGCGGTCTGCCCAAAGAAATGGCCCTTGAACTGTTTAAACCTTTTGTCATGAAAAATATTGTGGCGGCCGGACACGCGCACAATATCAAGACCGCCCGCCGCTTGGTCGACCGGGCCAACGACGTGGTCTGGGATATGCTGGAAGAGGTCATTCATGACCATCCGGTTCTGCTCAATCGCGCGCCGACCCTTCATCGGCTTGGCATCCAAGCTTTCGAGCCGGTTCTTGTGGAAGGTCGCGCCATAAAATTACACCCGTTGGTCTGCACCGCCTACAACGCCGACTTTGACGGTGACCAGATGGCTGTCCACGTTCCCCTATCGGCGGAAGCTCAGGCCGAAGCCCGGTTCCTGATGCTGTCATCCAACAACCTCCTCAAGCCGCAGGACGGCAAACCGGTGACGGTGCCGACCCAAGATATGGTTTTGGGCATTTATTACCTCACCATCGATAAGGATGGCGAAAAAGGCGAAGGCAAGATTTTTTCCTCCGTCGAAGAAGCCATCATGGCTTACGACCAGCACGAACTCGGGCTGCACGCCAGGATCAAGGTTCGTCTGACCAGGCAGATCGACGGCGAAACCCGCAGCCAGCTGGTGGAAAGCACCCTTGGCCGCTTTATTTTCAATGAGATCATTCCGCAAAATCTCGGTTTTGTTGATCGCAGCCTGCCGGAAAACGCCTTTAAGCTGGAGTGTGATTTTTTGGTGGGCAAAAAAGAGCAGGAACAGATCGTCGAGCGCTGTATCCGACATTTGGGAATTTCCGAAACCGCGATCATTCTGGATAAGATGAAGGACATGGGCTTTCACTATTCGACGGTCGGCGGTATTTCGATTGGTATCTTTGACATGATCGTGCCGGATGTCAAAAAGAAGTTTATAGAGGAAGCCGAGGCAAAAGTTGATCAGATTAATCGTCAGCATCAGCGTGGCTTGCTCAATGATGACGGCCGCCATGAAGCCGTTATTAAGATCTGGAGCGGTACCACCGACAACATCACGGGAGCCCTCAGGAGTGGTCTTGGTAAATACAACCCCGTGTACATGATGTCCCAATCCGGTGCTCGGGGAAACATTAATCAGATCAGGCAGCTGGCCGGTATGCGCGGCAATATGACCGACACCTCAGGTAAGACCATCGAAATACCGATTAAATCTAACCTGCGCGAAGGCATGAACGTTCTTGATTTCTTTATTTCCAGCCACGGCGCGCGTAAATCCTTGACCGATACGGCGTTGAAAACAGCCGACTCCGGTTATCTGACCCGGCGCTTGGTGGACGTTGCACAAGACGTCATTGTCCGCGAACCCGATTGCGGAACCGAAGAGTACATTGAAATCGGTGAGGTTGCCATCGGCGGTTCCGAAAAATCCCGTCGCATCGTCAAATCCCTTGCCGATCGTATTATCGGCCGTTACGCCGCCGATGACCTGACCGACCCTGAGACCGGGGAGGTTTTGGTGGCCCTAGGTGAACTGATCAACGAGCATGCGGCCGAACGCATTATCCGCGCCGGTTATAAGCAGGTTCCCATTCGCAGTGTTCTGACCTGTCGAGCCCGCCATGGCGTCTGCGCCAAGTGCTACGGTCTTAATCTCGCTTCCGGTGGCCTTGCTGTTGGCGGTGAAGCTGTCGGCATCATGGCGGCCCAGTCGATCGGTGAACCCGGAACCCAGTTGACCATGCGGACATTCCACACCGGCGGTATTGCCTCGACCGATGATATTACACAGGGTTTGCCCCGTGTCGAGGAGCTCTTCGAGGCCAGAAAGCCGAAATCTCCGGCCATTATTTCGGAACTTGCCGGAATTGTTCGGATTGAAGAAACCGGCGGGCGCTGGCGTGAGATTACGGTAACTTCGGCTGACGGAGAGGCTAAAACCTATCCCGTTCCGTTGAGCGCGCCGTTGCTGGTTAAATCCGGCGACGACATTGAAGCCGGAGACTTGTTGACCGACGGTTCGGTCGATCCCCATGACATCATGCGGATTATCGGTGTGCGAGGCGTTCAGAAGTATATCATCCAGGAAGTGCTCAAGGTCTATAAAAACAACGGTGTAGAAATCAATGACAAGCACATCGAAATCATCACCCGCCAGATGATGCGAAAAATCCGGATCGATGATCCGGGCGACACGGACCTACTGACCGGCAGCTTGGTGGATATGTTTGATTTCGAAATGGAAAACGAAAAAGCTCTGGCTGCCGGGAATGCGGCTGCAAGCGGCAAGCGTGTGCTGCTCGGTATCACAAAGGCCTCGCTGGCGACCGATTCCTTCTTGTCGGCCGCGTCTTTCCAAGAAACGACGCGAGTGCTGACCGATGCTGCGGTCAAGGGCAAGATCGACCCGTTGCTCGGCCTCAAGGAAAATGTCATCATCGGCAAATTGATTCCGGCCGGAACCGGCATGGGGCGTTATCGCAACGTTACGGCGGTACCGGTTGTCGAGCAAAACTTCGATCTTCTGGGAATCTGACCGATCATCTCAGCTGATAAAAATTCATCTGTTGACGCATGACCCGCGGCAGGTTTTGGCCAAAACCGCCGCGGGCTTTTTATTTTGCAACGGGTGTTAGTCGGATCTTCCGTAATCCGCGTTTTGGCCGGCATCGGCTACTTTTTTCACCAATTGATCGCTTGAGGGTTCAGGATAATATTCAGTTACAGGCAAATGACTCGAATCGGAATTCCCCACCAGATAATCCACAGTAACACCAAAATAACGAGCCATTTGAATGATCGTATCGAGATCCGGGGTTCGTTTGCCTAATTCATAATGCGTATAGGTTACACGGGGCAATAAAAGGATCTTCGCAAGCTGGGCCTGAGTCAGGCCTAATTTTGTTCGCAACAGGCGCAAACGGCTATGGAGTTGATTGACCACAAAGCCCACCTCCATTTTTGATTTTAATTATAAAGCAAAATTGTAGCAAACAGCAACATCGATCGGACAAAATTGACAATGTTGCATAACGCGACTATAATGCAGTTAATCAAAATTGGGGGTGTAGTATGCGCGTATGGTTAATTGAACGGCGAAAAAAGCAACAAATGACGCAACTGGCTGTTGCTCGCAAAATAGGTATCACAAGAGCCTATTATGCGCAGTTGGAATTGGCTTCCCGCTCGCCATCCATCAAAGTGGCAAAAAAACTAGCTGATGTTCTGGACTTTGAATGGACTGTTTTTTATAATGACGATCCCGAAAATTAAGTTTCGGTCAGCCGGACGCCTTTGGTTTGAGGATCCGGATGGTCGCTAATATAGCCGGCACGGCCGCAATAGACATGCAACAGGTTTTCCAAAATTAAAGGATGATCGGTTTTAAAGACCAAGGGTAGGGGAGCCATGACCTGCAGTTGAATGATGGCTTCAATCAGATCCAGCCGGTCTTTTGACGGTAGATTGGCGTCTATCGACAAAACAGCCGCTTCCGCATCAAGGGCATCAAGGAGATCATCGGACAGACTGTCAGGATCACGATACTCAAACACCGGCCAGTCTTTTACGTGGCGGATTTCGGCGAATTGGCGCGCGGAACAGATCAGGTCCGGCATATCCCGCTCGGGCATCGTGCTGATCGCATCATCCTTGGTTTTTGCTTTTTGTCGGGATAGTTGCCGGATATGCTCGGGACCGGTTCCGCAGCAGCCTCCTAGGATCTGCACGCCGCGACCGGCCAGCGGCCACGTTTTTTGAGCAAAAGCAGCCGGATTCATTGGGAAAACCGTCTGCCCGTCGACGATCACCGGCAAACCGGCATTGGGCTTAAGCAGGAGCGGAATCGGTGTTATTGACCGTAAAGGCTCAACCAATTGGCCCAGCTCCTCGGGACCGAAGGAACAATTGATCCCGAAGGCCGCAACGCCGGCATCGGCCAGCGTCAACAGGCAGGCTGCAGGTGGATTGCCGGATAAGGTGTGGCCGTTTTCCGCAAATGTCAAAGACGCCAGAACCGGCAGATCACATTCGGCTTTTACCGCCAGCACAGCCGCTCGGGCTTCGGCCAGATCCATCATGGTTTCAATGACGAACAGGTCAACCCCGGCGTCTAGCAGGCCGCGGACCTGTTCGCGATAGATCGTGATCATATCGTCAAGGGAAAGATCCCCTACCGGGTAAAGGAAGTGTCCGGTGGGTCCGATGTCTCCGGCAACGAAGAACGGTTGCCCGGGCTTTGCCGTCCGATGGCCATCGCGCAGGGAAATTGTGATTTCCGCCAACCGGCGATTAATCTCGCCGACATCAATGTCTTGTCCTAAATGGCGGGTCAATTTGGGCCGATTGGCGCCAAAGGTGGCGGTCAGCACAATCTGACTTCCTGCCTCATAGTAAGCGGTCTGCAGATCCTGCAAGATCTTAGGGTTTTCAAGAATCCAGATTTCCGGAGCCACTCCTATGGGCATGCCTTTTGCCTGTAAATGGGTTCCGGTAGCTCCATCCAACAGGATAAGTTCCGATCGCAGCCATTGATTTATTTGCTTCGTTTTCATGGTTGTGTGACCTCCCGAGCCATATTGTCGTGATCAAGGATTCGAATATTTTCGATCCGGTCGGTCCATGTGCCGCGTAGGTGGGTTAAAGGCTGACCGATCGGGTTAATTGTGACGAGATCCAAGCGGTTGCAGATGATGAAAACTTCATCACGAACCGCCATCTCCCAAGCATTGGCCGACGGATGAACCGGGTCGGCCAGAATAATCGTCTGATCCGGCAAACGATTGTTGGCGGTCGCCGGCAAGATCAACATATCATAATCATGCCTCGCGGCACGCCTTGCCAAAGCCGGCCAGTCCAGACCGACGAGGGAGATGTCGAGACCGGCGGCGGTCAGCCGACCGGCAATGGCATCGGCCGTGGCTTTGTTTTCGGATAAAGTTGTCGGATCCAGACCGGAAAAAAAATACAACTCGAAATGGTGACCGGCCAGGTTCGCGAGTGAACCTGCCTGCAGATCGCTCAGCGGCCGTCCAGCTGCCGTCAGTAAGAGTGCCAGACGCTGTGATGGAATCTGGATGATGCTGTCGGCCTCGGGAGCAGGGTTAACGAGAAAATAGCTTTCCACCCGACTGCTGAAAGGAATAAGCGTGTAGCCGCAAAGCTCCGGGGCTCGCTGTTTCATCCGAACATCCCAAGTGTTGCGAACGATGTCCAGACCGCCTTCCAGCAGGAGGCGATATTTTTCATTCGAGGCGATTTGACTGAAAATGATCTGCCGGATCGCCCCAGCGTACCCCGGGCGACGTTGTAAAACCAGCTGATCAGACCTGAAATCGATGACTTGGAATGCACCGCTGCCGACAGGCCTTATCGCCGAATCAGACAGTTCAAAAACCCGGTTAAGATCAACATGGTAATGGTCATAAGGCAATATCCCAATCGTAAATAAACCGTAATCCGGGCTTTGTGGCGGATCGTTCAAGAGAAACACAACCTCTCCCGGATTTTCGCCGTCCTGCACATCAAGAATCGAGGAAAAACGACCGCGCAAGGGTCCATTATATGAATCCGACAACAGACAGCGGTAGGTAAAGATGACGTCTTTTGCCTGAACCGGCCGGCCATCCGAGAAGACATGGTTTTGGTGAAGCTGATAGGTCAGCCGGCCGGTTTGCGCATCATATTGCCAGCTTTTTGCCAGTTTGGAGACAGGATTCGCCGCTTGGTCAAAACCGATCAAGGGTTCGAAAATCAGCGAGATGGCATCACATTCTCCGTCGGCAGACGAAAAAAGCGGATTCAGGATGTCAAAGGAATCAGATACACCGACCTTGATGGTGTCTTTCCGCTTGAATGCCTCGGCCGGCACACCGGAAATCCGTAAAACATCTGCCGGCTCCTCCCAAGTTGTCGGCAACACATCATCCGGCGCGATACGCAACTGATTGCCGATCAAAAAAGCAGCCCAGACAGCCAAAATGATCAGGATGGATATTAGAACCCAATGCCATCTCGCACCGGGGAACAAGCGGTGCGAGACCCAATTGGCTATTTTTTCAAAGATTTTAACCACGCGAGCATCTCCTAAGTCCATTTTAGCATTTTATTATATCATACAAGTTGTGCCCAACAGCAGCCATGGTGCGCAGTCATGGTATAATGATCATGCTGTTTTCAGAGATCGGTACAAATAAAGAAGGAATGGTTTTATGTCACAGATAACCAATAGCCGCAAGGGTCGTATCATCCGTCGTGCCGTGGCTGTCATTTTGATTTTTGTCGTGGCACCGGCTTCCTATTTGGCGTATTCGCTGACCCGGGACCGACGCCCGGTTGTCAGGACGGCTGCCATAACGACCGGAGACATAACCAGCTCAATAACCATTACGGCTATGCTTCGACCCGGCAGTACGCAAAAAGCACTGGTGGGTCGGCAAAAAGCACAAGAAGTTCTGGTCCGGCCGGGAGATCAGGTCAAGGCCGGTGATTTACTGATTACCTTTGATATCAGCGAATTCGAGACAAATCTTGAAACCGCTCGTTCCGCTAGGGAACAAGCCGAAGCAGCTGTCGAAAAATTGTCAGCCGCACGTACGGAGCAAGCCGAAGCCGCTCAAAAAGCAATAACCGATTTGCAACGTCAGCTGGAGCGGCTTTCCTCCGGCTTGAGCGGAACGACCCGAACTCTGAGCGAAATGTTGACCCAAAACCCCCTCGTTTTGACGGTGGACGAGGGCCTCAGCCAAGAAGTTGCCGCCCTTCTGGCCGAAATTAACCCGCAGTCGGCAGATGCGGCCCAACAAATCGACAGCATCGTGAATCTTCTGACCACCGGAATTCAGATCGAAACCAGCCAAGAATACAAGAAGCAGCTCAATGCCATGACCAACGACATCAATCGCATGAACGGCGCTTTTGAATCCTTGGCGAGTAATGAACAACTGCTGGCTCTTGCCCTAAGCGGAGGCAGCGCCGATTCGATCAGCTCGCTGGGTTCGTCTTTGCAAAGCGCTCTTTCGGCGGCCATTCAGGCGGAGATCCAAGCCGAGCTGGCTTTGGAAAACGCCGTTGAAGCCGTTTATGCCGACATCGACGGCGTGGTTGTCGCTGTCAATGCCGTTTCCGGTGAATATACCGGAACGCAGGGCGTCTCCGGTGGTTCCCTCGGCAGCCTGTTCGGCGGCCAGGTCCCGACCGCTACCGGTGAACCGGTTGTTGTGATTTACGACAATACAAAACCGAAGGCATATTTTCAGGCCAACCGCTTTGATGCCAGTCGGCTGCGTGTGGGTATGCCGGTTACGTTCCGGCAGGATGAAGATGTTTTTTTCGGGCGAATAACCTATAAAAGCCCGGTGGCAACCAACGTTGGTTTTGAAACTTCCACGTCGGGTGATTTTTGGAGCGGCAGTGTCTCCGGTGTAGGTGGTTTGACAACAGAACCGCTGCTTGACATCGAAATGAGTTTGACCGGAGACAATATCGATCACCTGGTTCTCGGCTTTAACATTGAGGCCGAAATTGAAACCGCCAGCGCCCAAGACGTCCTCTTGCTTCCGGCAGAAGCCCTGCGCAAGGAGCTGGGTGTTTATTTCGTCTTTGTTTTGACCGGGGATGGCCGGTTGGAACGAAGAGAAATAACGCCGGGAATTCAGTCGGATCTTTATGCGGAAGTATTGACCGGTTTGACCGTCGGCGAGCGGGTGGTCCTCAGCCCTACCAACAATCTTGTGGACGGCATTGAGGTGCGTGAGGCCAAGCATGACTGAAAAAACCGACAGGATGATCGATCAGCCGATTATTGTGGTGCGAGATGTTTGGAAAACCTATCGAACAGGGCAGGTTGAGTTTACCGCCTTGAAAGGTATCGACCTAGATATTGCGGCAGGGGAGTTTACCGCCATCATGGGCCCCTCCGGATCAGGAAAGTCCACCCTGATGAATATTCTGGGTTGCTTGGATCGTAAAGATCGTGGCACCTACACACTGAACGGTACCAGCATCACGGACATGACGCCGAATGAACTGGCGCAAATTCGCAATCGGGAGATCGGTTTTGTTTTTCAATCCTTTAATCTGTTGCCCAAATTAAATCTGCTGGAAAATGTCGAATTACCAATGATTTATGCCGATATTAATCGGCGGGAGAGAAATGAACGGGCACACGAAGCATTGCAAATGGTCGGGCTTATCCCTTGGGCCAAACATCGCCCGAACGAAATTTCCGGCGGCCAGAAGCAGCGTGCCGCCATTGCCCGAGCGGTGGTTCTCCATCCGGCCTTGCTGTTGGCCGATGAGCCGACCGGCAATCTGGACAGCCAATCCGCCGGTGAGGTTATGAAAGTTTTCACGCACCTCAATCAAGCCGGATCGACCATCGTTCTCATTACTCATGAACCCGAGATCGCCGCCTACGCCAGCCGAACGGTTACTTTTCGTGATGGCAGAATCATTTTTGACACAAGCGGGTTGAACGCCCCCTGCCAGGAAGGAGCGTGACGCGATGCTGCTGGAAAGCCTGAAAATGGCGATCGCCAGTTTGCTGGCCAACAAAATGCGCGCTTTGCTGACCATGTTGGGCATTATCGTCGGGATTTCTTCGGTCATCGCCATCGTATCTTTAGGTGAAGGCGGCAAAAATGAAGTGCTTGGTCAATTTGATCAGATCGGCGGCTCAACGGTTATGATCCGAGTGAACAGCAGCCAAGCCCAGGACAAAGACTATATTACCCAAGCGGATATCCAAGCCATCCGTGAGCGAACCGATTTGATCAAGTATGTCACAGCCTCTGTCCAGACCATAGCCAGCGCCGTTTCCGATGACCGGCAGAGCCGAGTTTATCTGGCCGCCATTGATGAGGACTATACACGATTTACCGAAATTGATGTGATCCACGGGCGTTTGTTCACCGAGATCGAATACACCGACGGTTATCCGGTTACGGTTATCGATCGCACGGGAGCCCTGACGATGTTTGGTCGCGAAAATGCGGTCGGTGAATCACTGACGCTGATCAGTGGCGGCAAACTGACCCGAACCACCGTAATCGGTGTCTGTGAGTCCATTACGTCGCAGATGAGCAGCATGATGGATATGTACGGCCCTGAGATGGGCGATGTTCAGATCCCCTTTTTTGTCTATTCTCCTTATCAGGCCGTACAGCGTGTTTTGGGCAAAGGCGACCGGCTTTCCTCGATTAACATCATGTCAACATCCGCTGAAATTGCCGATGACGCGGCGGCGGCGACCGTTCGTCTCTTGGAGATGCGGCACGGAAATTATGACCGGAATGTCTATCGCAGCCAGAACATGGCGTCGATACTTAAGCAGATCAACAATGTCATTGATATCTTGACGATTTTTATCAGCGCGGTTGCGGCCATTTCTTTACTGGTCGGCGGCATCGGTGTGATGAATATCATGTTGGTTTCGGTCACCGAGCGAACGCGGGAGATCGGTATCCGCAAGGCCATTGGCGCGACCACAACCGATATCATGATGCAATTCATGACCGAGTCCGTGATCATGACATTGATCGGCGGTTTGATCGGCATTTTGGTCGGCCTGGGCATGGCCTACGGTATTTCGTGGGCGGTCCGCGACACCGGCACAATCACACCGGTCCTGAGCGCGCAAACCATTTTGGTTGCGGTTCTTTTTTCCAGTTCCGTTGGTTTGTTCTTTGGCATTTATCCGGCTCGTAAAGCCGCGCTTCTGGATCCTATTGATGCTTTGCGGTATGAATAAGAGCCGTTTTTGATGAGAAATGCGCATATTTTGACCAGATCTAATCAAATATTAGCGAGTAGCCGGATCTGATTTACGGTAGAATAAAAACAACAGATCCAGCTGAGAAAGGATGATCGGAATGAAATTTGGTTGCAGCCTAGAAATGGTCAATATGCTGACCAGCGGTCCTAATTTTATTTACAAGCAATCCAAACATTTTTGGACGAACTACTTCAAATACATCGCCGCGGTCGGATTTAAAGGCATCGAACTGCCCTTCAACCCCTTCAACAGCGATCCGATGGCTTTTGAGACCGGGCGATGCGGCATTCCACTCAGTGCGTTTGCCGTCAAATCAAAATATGGCTCACCTGAGGAATTCCTCGGCCTGATCCGTGAGATCGGCCTTGAGGAGGTTACCAGCATTCACTTCAATGCCAACGATATTGTTTTGGAGATTTTGGCTTCCGGCCGGACGATGGAGGATTATTTCACCTTGTACGAAGAAGCCGGTCTGGCCGCCATCGATCATCTGGTATCCCTTGGCGGCAAGGGCTTGGTTTTGTCTCCATCGGCAGAGCTGGGTTGGTTGGAAAAACTGGTTGGCCAGGATCTGGACGGCGCATTTACCGACAAGACCGTCGATGTATTGAGCCGTTTGCTTAAAACCGCCGATGAAAAAGGCGTTCAACTTGCCCTGAAGACCAGTTATTGGAGTCTTTTCCGCGGTTCCAAAATGGCCGGGCTGCTCAAACGTCTGCCGGGTGTCCGATTCAGTCCCGATCTGGCTCATTTGGCCATTGCCGGCGATCCGGTTTTGACGGTTGTGGAAACCCATCGGGATGATATTGATTTTCTGCGCCTGAGCGATACGGCTTTCGTGGATCAGGTCGGCAATTATCGCAAAATTAACGCCGAAATTCCGGTCGAGGGCCCGCAAAAAGTTTTCAGTGATCTTGGGGAAGGGAACGTCGACCTGTTCGGCGTGTGCTCCATTTTGAAAGCCAATGACTACTCGGGCTGGATCATTTGTGAAAATAAAAAGACACTGGATGTTTACAGAGGTCTTTTGAAACTGGGCTGGTATGTTCAGCACAACCTGCGGCGCAGGCTTTAATGGGGGTTGGAACCATGGATAATTTAAAATATTCGTATCAGACCAATATGTGGGGGCTGAAGGTACAGTTTCCCCAGTTGACCGACTGGAATGAGTGGTACAAAGGCGACTTTTCCAATGCCGTCTACTATTTGGATTGGGATCAGATCATCAAATACCATGTCGGGGCCGGATTTACCGGAATTGAGCTGATGTTCCATATGCAGCCTTACATCCAGCAGTTCTTCGGCGAACCCGGTGCCTTTACCGCCTTTGTCCGTGAGCGGGGCATTGAGGAAGTCACAGGTACTTTCACGATCGCCTTCGATTCGCAGGATCCCACCAAGTATGACGACGCCATGCGCAACGTTGTCAACATCCTCGACTTTACCGCCGCTTTGGGCGGCAGCCGCATCATCATTATGCCCTGTGGCGGATATTACGGTCTCGGCCCCTTGACCTCAGAGCAAATTGTTCATGCGGCAAATTTCATGAACGAATTTGGCCGCCGTTGCCTGGATAAGGGAATTATTCCCTGTGTCCATACCGAATTCTGGGGTTCGATCAACAAGGATGAAATGGATCGATACATTGACGCCTGCGACCCGCGCTATGTCGGCTTTTGTCTTGACACCGCCCAGGTTCTGATCATGGGTATTGATCCGGTGAAATTTTATGACGATCACCATGATTTCGTCCAATACTTCCACCTTAAGGATACAACATTCGCCAATACGCCCGATGAGCTGCGGCTTTGCGCCGGAGCGGAGTTCCAGGATAGCGGCGACCGTTGGTTCTGGGAACTCGGTGCCGGCCAAGTGGACTTCAAGGGCCTGTGGCGCTTGCTGAAAAAATATCAATATAAAGGCTGGATTGGCGTTGAAACCGATGGAACACCTGACCCGATGGCAACCATGCTGTTGTCCAAATACTACATTAACCATGAGTTGATGCCGATTTATCGCTGATCCTGTCGAGGTGTTGACGTGAAAGAAATTCCTGCGGACCGGAAGAGCGATCCGGCCGACAAAAATGTGGCTGGAGGGCTTTTTTCAACCGCGGCTATTTTGGTCGGCGGTCGGAGTCGACGCATGGGATTTGATAAGTTCAGCATTCGAATCGACCAGCAAAAACTGCTGAGTCGGCTGGCCGATCAGCTGGGACAGATGTTTTCCGACGTCATGATCGTCGCCAACAGTCAAGAGATCGAGCTGCCGGCCGGAACAAGTTTGATTCATGACATATATCCCGGCCTTGGGCCGATGGCCGGGATACATGCCGCCTTGGTGCAAGCAACGAGTTCCTACGTCTATGTTCTGGCCTGTGACATGCCGCGGATCAGCGCCGATTACATTGAACAGCTGAAACGAGCCATCGGCGAGCAAGCGGTGGATTTTTGCTGTTGTCGGAATCAGGGTGTTTTGGAACCTTTTCATGCTTTTTATCATAAAAAAACCGCCTCCAAAATTGCCCGCCGGTTGCAAGCCGGTGACCTTCAAGCTCGATACATTCTCGGTCGATTATCCGGCTTGGTTGTATCGGCCGAGGATTTTACTCTTCGCGATCGGGTGACCGACATCTTCCTTAACATTAATACGCCGGACGACCTGGCACACTATCTGGCGGATCCGGACGGGAGGTCAAACCATGAAGCAGATCCCGGCAATTAGCATCATGGGTTGGTCGGGTTCGGGCAAAACAACCCTGATCGAAAAACTGATCCCGATCTTTCATCGGTGGAAAATTCGAGTCGGCGTCCTCAAGCACGACGGTCATGATTTTGAGATGGACCGTTCGGGAAAAGATACTTGGCGTTTCAGCCAATCCGGAGCCGAGGTTGTGGCCATTTCTTCCGACCGACAGGCCGCCGTACTGGAAAACCGCAGGCTGGAACTAGCCGATCTCCTGCACCGTATACGCGATGTCGATCTGATTCTTGTCGAGGGCTATAAAGCGTCTGATTTGCCGCGCATCGAAGTACATCGTCTGGCCAACAACAAACCGCTGTCCGTCGATCCGGATGGATTGGCGGCCTTGGTTACCGATGCTGATATTCAAACCACGACCCCGCGTTTTACTCTTGATGATGCCCAAGGTATCGCCGCATTGATCTGCCGACTGGCAGGCTTGGAACAGGCACCATTTCCTGCTGAGTGAATCAAGATAATCTTTTATTTTTCAAATGAAAAATCCCCCCAAATTTATTGACCGGAACCTGTTTTGAGCTATTGACTTTTCCGGAATAAGCAGTATAATTATTAATAGTCAAAGAAAGTCAAAGTCAAATTGGGAGGTAAAAATGTCCAGAATCAGCGATTATATTGAGGCGTTACTAAAGGAAATGATGGATGAAAACAACGGGCTGGTTGAGATCAGCCGGAATTCTCTTGCCGATCAGATCAATTGCGTGCCTTCCCAGATCACCTATGTTCTGTCAACACGGTTCACCAATGATCAAGGATATCTTGTGGAGAGCCGACGGGGTGGTGGCGGCTGGATTAGAATTCGCCGGGTGAAGATGACCAAGCCGACCCAATATTTGATGCACGCCATAAATACCATCGGCGACAGGTTGTCCCAGCACCAGATCGAGGTGCTGACCCGTAACTTTCTTGACTATGAGATCATTGAAGATGTCGAGGCTCACCTGTTGCTGGCGGCGACGTCCGATCGTTCGTTAAGCGAAATCACCACCGATCGACGGGACCGGACACGGGCGGCAATTTTTAAAAACATGCTGACCAGTTTAATTGTTCGATAATACGAGAGGAAAAAACCATGAAATGCGAAAAATGCACAATCCGCGAAGCCAACATTCACCTGACCCGGAATCGTAACGGGGTGGTGACCGAGCATCATCTTTGCGAAACCTGCGCTCAGGAACAAGGTGTGGGCTTCAATCTAAGCAAATATTTCGACGGTCTCGGCGGCGTTAAAGCCTTGGCCGGCGGGAGTATTTTTGACACGGCGGGGGGCATCCCGGCTTTCGGAACGGTTATGGAAAAAAACACGACATGTCCGCGCTGCGGTCAGACCTTTGCTGATTTTCGACGATCCGGACTGTTCGGCTGCAGCGTCTGCTACGATGCTTTTGCCGATCGTTTGGATCCACTCATGCGACGAGTCCAAGGCAGTACACAGCACATCGGTCATAAGGCTCATCAGGATGCCCCTTGGCAGGAGCAAAATATACTGAAAAAACAATTGACCGATCTGCGGCAAACCTTGCGTCAGGCGGTTGAAGCCGAAGAGTATGAGACCGCCGCCAGACTCCGTGATGAGATTCGCGCCTTGGAGGCACGTGTGGATGCTGCCGACTCGGATGCCGAAAAAGGAGGTGCGAACATATGACATGGTACATCGATCAAGGGCCGAACAGCGATGTGATTATCTCCAGCCGGGTTCGTCTGGCACGTAATCTCGACAATTACCCCTTTCCCCATCGTATGACCGGGAGTCAAACCCGTGACGCCGCTACGGAAATCACCACGGCTTTTTACCATGATGATGAGGGGCGCAAAAGCAATTATCTGTTCATGGATCTGGATACCCTGAGCAATGAAGATAAACAGGCTCTGGCCGAGAAACGACTGATCAGTACGGATTTGGCCGGCAAAGGTGCCGATCGCCGCGTGATCATCAGCCGAAACGAGGCGGTTTCGATCATGATCAATGAGGAAGACCACATCCGCATCCAATCCATGCAGCCCGGTCTCAATCTGGAAGCCGCGCACCAAGCCGCCGCGGCCGAAGCCTTGATTTTGGAAAGCCGTTTGCCCATGGCCTATAGTGAAAAGTACGGTTTTCTGACCGCCTGTCCGACCAATACCGGAACAGGAATGCGTGCTTCGGTTATGGCACATTTGCCCGGCTTAAGCCTTTGCAGCCGCATCAAGAACGTGGTTGAAGGCCTCAACAAAATGGGTTTTGCGGTTCGCGGCAATTACGGTGAACACAGCAAGGCTCAGGGCCATTTGTTCCAGATTTCCAATCAGCTCACCCTTGGCTTAACCGAGGAGGATTTGATCAATGATCTTAAACGCATGTTGATGCAATTGATTGAACAGGAGCGCAATGTCCGGCGCGAGCTCTATGAGCAGCAACCGGCGTTGCTGGAAGATAAAATCATGAGGGCCTACGGTATTTTGTCAAATGCCCGCATGATGACCAACGAAGAAGCGGTCACGCTGTTGTCCAGTCTCCGTCTGGGACTGGCCTTGGGATTGTTACCACAGCTGACGGCCTCCGATGTCAACAGAATTTTGTCTGCAATCGGGCCGGCCAGTATTCAAAAAGCCGGAGGGCGCCCGATGACACCGGAAGAAAGAGATCGAGCCCGCGCCGCGGTGATCCGCGAAATTATCAACAAAACCGAAACAGGAGGAATAAAAGAATGATGATGAGATTTTCAGACCGGAGCGGCGGTGTTTTGGGCATTGCCTATCAGATTGCCCGTTCCTATAAATTGAATTATATCGGCACCGAACATCTGCTGGCCGGCATTTTGGCGGAGGGCCGCGGTTTGGCGCATGAGCTGTTGTCGGCAGCCGATGTGACGCTGGAAAAGGTGCAGGCCGCCATGAATCAGATGAGCGCCAAAGGTCCGGAAGCGGTCGGTGAGCCGGAGAAACCCGATGCCGAAAAGGTTATGGCGATGTTTACGCCACGCACCAAGCGTGTGGTGGAACTGGCCGCCTACGAGGCTCGCAATCGCAAGCTTGATGTCATCGAGCCGGAGCATCTGCTGCTGGGCATCGCACGTGAAGGGGATAGTGTCGCCATTCGCATTCTGCGTTCCAGCAATCTGGAACCGCGCACCTTGTACGCCCGCCTGACTCAGATTCTGCAAGCCGGCCGGTCCGGAACCGATGGCGAGGGCGCCAAATCATCCGGCGAATTTGATGAAATCAATCGTAATTTGCAGGCTCGAAGCGGTGAGGCTGGCAAGGGCGGAACCGCCAATTTGGAAAAATACGGCCGCGATCTGACCCGACTGGCCGGGGAAGGTTATTTTGATCCGATCATCGGGCGCGAAAAGGAAATTACCCGTGTCATGCAAATCCTTTGCCGTCGCACCAAAAACAACCCGGTTCTGATCGGTGAGCCCGGCGTGGGTAAAACAGCCATTGCCGAGGGCTTGGCGCAAAAAATAGCCGAAGGTGATTTGCCGGATTTTCTCAAGGACAAACGTGTGATCTCCCTCGACTTGGCCAGCATGGTGGCCGGTTCCAAATACCGCGGCGAATTCGAGGAGCGCTTGAAAACAGCTCTTGACGAAGCCATAGGTGCCGGCAATGTACTGCTCTTTATCGATGAGTTGCACACCGTGATCGGTGCCGGCGCCGCCGAAGGCTCCATGGATGCGGCCAACATCATCAAGCCTTTGATGACCCGCGGCGAATTGCAGATCATCGGGGCGACAACGCTGGATGAATATCGTAAGCACATCGAAAAAGATGCCGCGCTGGAGCGTCGTTTCCAGCCCATTACGGTGGGCGAGCCGACGCCGGACGAGGCTGTTTTGATTCTCAAGGGACTGCGGGGAAAATACGAAAGCCACCACCAGGTGAAGATCAGCGATGAAGCCATTGAGGCCGCCGTTCAATTGTCGGTCCGCTATATCGCCGATCGTTTTCTGCCGGACAAGGCGATCGACCTGGTTGACGAAGCCGCATCGCGGATTCGTATGCAGAAAGCTGTTGTGAGCGAGCCCGAAGAAATCAAAGATTTGCAGGAACAACTCGACCAACTCGTTGCCCGGAAAAAAGCCGCGGCCGACAAGGAGGAATTTGAGCAAGCCGCACTTTTGCATAAAGAGGAGCAGGCGTTGGCGGAAAAGGTGGAAAAACAACGCGAGCAGTGGCAGGCCAACCAAGATCAGGAGCATAACACATTAACCCCGGACCACATCGCCGATATCGTTGCCAGTTGGACCGGCATACCGGTCAGAAAGCTGACCGAGAGCGACACCGAACGACTGATCAACCTGGAAGCCGAAATGAAGAAGCGGGTCATCGGTCAGGATGAGGCGGTGACGGCTGTGGCGAAAGCCATTCGGCGCGGTCGTCTGGGACTTAAAGATCCCAAGCGGCCAACCGGGTCATTTATTTTTCTCGGCACAACCGGCGTGGGTAAAACAGAGCTGGCCCGTGCCTTGGCGGAGGTCATGTTTGGTGATGAAAACGCCATGATTCGTGTTGACATGTCGGAATACATGGAGAAATTCGACGTGTCCAAGCTCATCGGCTCACCGCCGGGTTATGTCGGCTACGAGGAAGGCGGCCAGCTGACAGAAAAAGTCAGACGCAAACCGTATTCGGTCGTGCTGTTCGACGAAATCGAGAAGGCTCATCCGGATGTTTTCAACGCACTCTTGCAAATTCTGGAAGATGGCCGCTTGACCGATGGGCAGGGACGAACGGTTGATTTTTGCAACACCATTGTGATCATGACCTCCAATATCGGCGCGCGTATGCTGACCACTTCCGCCGGCCGCCGGATCGGCTTTGATGTTCCCAAAGAAGGGGAGTCTTCCGAACTGGATTATCTTTATGGCGGCAAGACCTATGATCAAGCCCGGGAGCTGGTTATGGAAGAGCTTAAAAAGACCTTTAATCCGGAGTTTATCAACCGGGTTGACGAGATCATTTTCTTCCATATGCTGGATCGGGAGGCGGTGCTGAAAATTGTTGATATCATGCTCGATTCGCTGCGCAAGCGTGTCGCCGATCTTGGAATGACGCTGGAGGTCACAACAGCCGCTAAGGAGCTGCTGGCGGAAAAAGGGTTTGATCCAACTTATGGTGCCCGCCCGCTGCGCCGAGCCATTCAATCCAATGTTGAAGACCGCTTCTCGGAGGCCATGCTGGAAGGCGCCGTTCAAGAAGGCGACCTGGCGCTGGTCGATGTGAAAGACGGAGAAATCAGCATAACCGGCCGCCATGGCCCATTGGAGGAAAGCGCCGCCGCAGAAGATTAAACAGGAGAGCTTTCCCGGCATCTTGCATAAGCAGCCTGCCTGCTCCTAAGTCAAGTTGACCGCCAGATCCGCTTCTTGTTATAAACAATGTTGCCCAGACCGCCATCGACTCGGCTGAAAACGCCGGCTTTGGCGGTCATGGCTTTGGCGATGGCATAGTCCGGAGAGGCTTGGTGGAGAAATTGAAAAGGCAGATCATCGGTTTGACCAGCCATAATGTCATCGCAAACCTGAATGACAGAATCAATCATCTCGGCTGAATTGATGAACGGACCATGGGATAGAAGCACTTGGTCATAGCGGCCGGCTGTTTGGGCCGCCAGCTCCTCTAAAACTTCCCGATAGGCTTCCACGGACGAAGAATTCGAATCAAACAGGAAAGTGAAAGGATTGCAGGCATCACCCAGCAGAAGTTTACGTTCCTCCGGCAGCAGCACCGTGACCATGCCCGGTGTGTGTCCGGCGCCCGGACAAATCTCCAACGTGATTTTGCCAAGATCAAAGGTGTCTCCGACATACAAGGGCCGGAAGGCCGCTGTTCTCGGCGGAACATAATCGGCCGGCGCAAGCAGGTCGGCCCGATCCTGCAGCATCATCCGCACGTAATTTTTTTTAATGTCTTCATCCCGGTGCGCGGAAAAAACCTCCGTGTCTTCTTCACTCATGTAAACATCGGTGAAAAGCCCGGCTCCGCCTGCATGATCGAAATGCCCATGGGTCAAAATGACGGTCAGCGGTTTTGTGCTCAGTGGACGGATAAAATCCGAAAGATTGCCGATCCCGATCCCGGTATCGATCAGGGCGGCTTGGTTTTCTCCTTCGATCAGAAACATATTTTCGCCGACAATACCGGTGATACCGGTTATGCGGTCGGATATACGGGTTGCCTGAAAAAATTGCAAATCAGCCATCGCAGCAGTTCTCCTTTATTAGCAGTCTAAAATCTGTACGTGGGGTTCGGTCGCCCGGCAGGGTGGCCAGGCCGGCAACCGATCGCCGTTCGGATCCCCTGTTTTGACAAAATTACTCCAATAATCCAGCATCCGATCGGAGAGCCGGTGGTCACAAGGCTCCCAAGGACGCCAGCTTCGATCAAGGGTTCCGAACATATACCAAAGTTCGGAGGAGTGGAAGGCTCCTTGGTTATCCCCGGGGAGTTGCCGGGTAAAATAATAGACATAAGCCGGCTTTCGTCCGAGGGCTTCATTTTTCAGGCTCCAATTGATGCAACCACGATAGAGCCGACCGGGATCGCCGGCCGCCAGCTTGTCCGGATCAACCGAGATGTCGTGGCGTGTTGAGCCGATCATATAGGCGATATCCTTATGCCATCCTTGTTCGACGATGGCGTTGTAGCCGGTCTTGAGAAGATGATTGTCGATAATCGGCGTAAAGGGGAGCGCGGTCACGCCACCGGGACCTTGGAAGGCTTCCGCGACAATGCTCTGAACGGCATCCAGCAATTTCTCGGTCGGCATTGCCCGCAATTCAGTCAGAGAGGCCGCACCGCAGATTTCAACAAATTTTTCCCCGATCTTCTCAGCCTCGGCCAGAGTTCGGTCACGATTCAGACCGCTGTCGTAGCCGCCGGCACTTTGCAAGATGGCTCCTTTGATCAGGTTGCCGGTCAAGTCGGTGGAAACCAATGTTTGCACACTCATGCTGCCCGCCGACTGACCCAAAATCGTGATGCGTTCCGGATCACCGCCGAAAGCCGCGATGTTGCGATGAACCCACTGCAGGGCCGCAATCTGATCCAAAATTCCGTAATTGCCCGAGATTCCCTGCTCATTCTCCGCTGACAACCAAGGGTGGGCCAGAAATCCAAAGGCATTAACCCGATAATTGATGGTGACCAAGATGACATTGCGTCGACACCAAGCCTCGCCATCGAATTCAAGTTCCGATCCGTAGCCGCCTAAAAAGGCGCCGCCGTGGATCCAAAAAGCAACCGGCAGTTTGGCATTGACATCCGCAGCCGGCGTCCAGATATTGAGGTAAAGACTATCCTCGCTCATGGGGGGCAGAAAATCCGGGTTGCTATAAAATTCTTTTTCAAAGAACGATCCTGGCTGATGTCCATGTTGGGCGGATTTGGCGGCGAAGGCGTGCGCCTTGCGAACACCCTCCCAGCTCTCCGGGAGCTGTGGTGCCTTAAAACGCAGTTGACCAACAGGGGGTTTAGCGTAGGGGATGCCCTTAAACAAGGTGTATCCTGCCATTGGCAAGCCTTCGATGACGCCCTGCCGGATAACGGTTTGCACAATACTCATACAGGTGCTCCTTTCGGTGCAATGAGGCATGTCCGGTCGACTAGAAAACAATGGTCTGGTCGATCAGCATTTTCAAAAAAGGAAGAGAAAGATTCATCAACAGTGAAACAAGGAACATATAGATCAGCGTGACAAATGCCATCAGCGTAAAGCATCGATTTTGCTCAAAACCGGAAATTTCAACAATCGCTACATATTGTGCGGCTCCGGCCACTGCCAGGCCGGCCAATAGCAACATCAGGGCGCTCAGAATCGAGGATGATATGGTCAAGACTCCGGCCAGCAGAAAAATCGAAAAATACAGATTGGACGGCATGAAACCGGCCAGCAGGGAAAAATAGGATTTGGAGGAACGGTATAAAAAGCGAAAGGATAGGAGATAAAGGAGTGTCAGCAACAGTTCGGCGACGATGGATATCCCTAAACCCTGGAAAAAAACAAATAGACTGCTTATCGTACCCGAGTCGGTGGCGACATTGGCCAGACTCAACGACAGGAGCGAGCGAACGAGGGGGATTTTAGAAAAAAGCAACAGAAAAAAACCGCCCGCGATGCCCCGGATCAGCAGAGTCAGCAGAATGTGCGGGCGATTGGCGGTATGAACGGCTCCCCGGATGGAATCAACCGGGCGGGTCAGATATTGGACAAAACGCCGAATTGACAGCAAGAAATCCTGAAAGGTGAGGGGTTTGCGAACCGGTTTTGCCTTGCGAGCGCGGTGTTTTTTAGGCTGGGCGGCCGTTCCTTGAGCTTCGGTGTCTTGGAAAAAGGGGTTGAAGGCGTTGACAAAGCGTCTGAAAGCCCCTGATGAGCGGGGCGGTTTGGTTCGGCCGTCACCGGATCGATCATGCTTTGGCTTTGGGTCTGCCGAACCGGTTTTGTCGGAAAAGCCTTCATCGGCTTGACGGCTGCCTGCCGTCCGGCAGTTGCACTTCTCGCCGGTATTCAAAGAACGACCGCAATAAAAACAATAACGAGCCATTTCAGCCGACCCTCCAACAAAGATCCTGTTTTATCATACCCGTAATATGTTATCATAGTTTGACTACGCTTAGACAGTAAGGAGATCGTGCCCCTCATGTCGATTTCATCACAAATAGCCAAGGAATTCAAGCTTCAAACCGAGCAGGTCGATCGAATCATTGCTTTGATCGAAGCCGGCAACACCATTCCCTTTATCGCACGTTATCGCAAGGAAGCGACCGGCAATCTGGATGACCAGGTTCTCCGTGATCTGGATGACAGGCTAAAAGCGCTTCGTGGACTTGAGGCGAGAAAAGCCGATGTTTTACGTCTGATCGCGGAACAAGGACAGTTGACCCCGGCCTTGACCGGTCAAATCGAAGCGGCGACCACCCAGACCGAAATTGAGGATATCTACCGCCCGTTTCGGCCCAAGCGGCGGACTCGCGCATCGCTGGCTCGTGACCGTGGTTTGCAGCCGCTGGCTGATTTGCTGCTGGCACAGCAAGCCGACCAAGAGGAACTGGACAAAACCGCCGGCGGTTTGATCAACCCGGATCAGGGCGTTGCCGATCCGGCGGCGGCCTACGAAGGTGCTATGGATATTTTGGCCGAGCAAACCGCCGACCAACCTTGGATTCGCCAACGGCTGCGCCAACAGTTGCTCCGTCACGGGATGTTGGTGAGCAAAGCCAAAACCGATGAAATAACGGTTTACGAGCCATATTATGATTATCAGGAACCTGTCTCGACAATAGCCTCTCATCGTGTGCTGGCCATCAACCGCGGCGAGCGTGAAAAAATCTTAGCGGTCAAGGTTCAAATTGACCCGCAGCCTTTGCTGGAGATCATCAAAGGCCGACTGATTCGTCGTGAATCGGCGTCAGCCCCGTGGTTGGAGCGTGTCGCCGACGATGCGTGGAAACGGTTGCTGCAACCTTCGCTGGAAACCGAAATCCGCAATGCCTTGACCGAAAAAGCCGAGATTCAGGCCATTAAAGTATTCAAATCAAATCTACGCAGTTTGCTGCTGCGGCCTCCGATCCGTGACCGCCGGGTCATGGGTATAGACCCAGGATATCGGACCGGTTGTAAAATAGCCATTGTCGACGCGACCGGGCGTGTGCTGGGCACTGGTGTGATTTACCCGACGCCACCTCAGAATCAAGTCCGTGAAGCGGGCGAGACCGTCCGTCGCCTGATCGAAAAACATCGGGTGGACACCATCGCTATCGGCAACGGCACGGCCTCAAGGGAAACCGAGATCTTTGTTGCGGATTTGATTCGCGAGCAAAAATTAGCGGTTCAATATCTCATGGTCAGCGAAGCCGGTGCCAGCGTTTATTCGGCGTCCCAGCTGGCCGCGGAGGAATTTCCGGCTTTTGACGTTTCACTGCGCAGCGCCGTATCCATCGCCCGCCGCTTGCAGGATCCGCTGGCGGAGCTGGTCAAGATCGAACCACGTTCCCTTGGGGTGGGTCAATATCAGCATGACATAAACAACTCGAAGCTGGACGCATCCTTGGCCGGTGTGGTGGAAGACTGTGTTAATCAAGTCGGTGTCGATCTCAACACCGCATCGTCGGCGCTTTTGTCCTACGTGTCCGGCTTGAGTGCGCCGGTGGCTCGCAACATCGTCGGTTGGCGTGAGAAAAACGGCCCCTTTCCGTCGCGGGCAATACTGTTGGATGTGTCCCGGCTGGGACCGCGCACCTTTGAGCAATGCGCCGGTTTTTTGCGTATCCCCGGAGCCGCAAACCCCTTGGACAATACCGCTGTTCATCCCGAGTCGTACCACAAGGTGGAACAGCTGAGCCAAATGATGGGGATTTCGCCCTCTCCCGCGCTGGCGGATCGCGCCAGACAGCAACATCCCCACGATCTGGCGGCCAAACTCGGGTTGGGTCCATTGACTTTGGCCGATATTCTCGATGCGCTGAGCAAGCCCGGCCGTGACCCGCGGGACGATCTGCCTCAGCCGACGCTGCGCAGCGATGTTCTGGATCTGCACGACCTCAAGCCCGGCATGGTTTTGCACGGCGTTGTGCGTAACGTTGCCGACTTTGGGGCATTCGTCGACATTGGCGTACATCAGGATGGACTGGTTCATATTTCCGAAATGGCCAATCATTTTGTCCAAAACCCTCATGGGATTGTCAACGCCGGCCAACCGGTCAAAGTACGTGTCCTGCGGGTTGACCCGAACCGCAAACGCATCTCGCTTTCGATGAAAGATCTGGACCAGCCATGAAAAAGCATCCGAAAAACAACGCATCCTATAATCCGCCTTCCGGCTGGTTTTACACAATTCTTCGTGGTCTGGCCTGGTTTTTCTGCACCGTTCTGTTCGGTGTCAAAATCCACCGTGATCCGCGTCTGCGGAATTTGCGCGGTCCGCTCATTATCTTGGGCAACCACCCCAGCTATCTTGATCCACTGATCATGGCGATAGCCTTTCGCGGCCGTCGGCTTCATTTTCTGGCGGCCGATTGTTTTTTCAGGAAGCCGTTGCTCAACCGGATACTGACCCGCTTGGCCGCCATTCCCAAAATCCAATTTCACACGGATATGCAGGCGACAAGACGCATGATTCAAGTCCTTCGCCACGGCGGCGGTCTGGCAATATATCCGGAGGGCCAGCGCTCTTTGGATGGCGGTTCCCGTGCCATCGATGATGCCATTGCCAAAATGATCAGCAAGATGCAATGTCCGGTTGCCGTTGTCAACATAGAGGGTGCTTATTTGACCTGGCCGAGATGGTCGAAACGAGGTTTTCGTCCAGGGCGGATAGACGCGCGTGCTTTTTTGTTGTATGAAGCCGCAGATCTGGACAAGCTCTCGGTGGACCAAATAAAACAAGGAATAGAAGAAGCGTTGCATTTTAACGATTACCGCTGGCAGGAAAAACGTCGGGTTGTTTTTCGCAGCCGAGCTCCCGCAAAGGGTCTGCATAATCTTTGTCACCAATGCCCGTCCTGTCGTGGTTTGCTGGCCATGCGGTCCGAGAGGACCGGTTTGACCTGCAGCCGTTGCGGCTATCTTGTCGCAATGGACGCTTGGGGCTTTTTACATGAGGAATCACCGGATCCGGAAAAACGCATTTTTTCGCTTTCCGACCCGTGGCGCTGGCATCAATGGCAGTTGCGGGAAATCAGGGAAATGTTGGCCGACGACCATTTCCATTTGGAATTTCCGGCCACTGTTGATTTGATCGAGCAAGGCGGCCATGTCTCGCCGGCCGGCAGAGGCGTTCTTCGCCTGACCACGGATCAGATGGTTTTTGTCGGACAAGAACCGGTTGAACCGGCGCATGCTCCACTTAACATACAGCTTCCCTACCAAACCCGGATCGGCTTGTCTTTTATTTTCGGTGTCCAATTTGAAATGGCTGTCCGAGAACAGACCTATCGCTTCCGGCCGGAGCCCGGCCAGGCCGTCATATTGATCATTGATGCCATTCTGGCGTCCGGGAATCACCCGGAGCTTGACAAGGACGGCCGGCAAAACGGATAATTCTACCATTACAGTTGGAGGTACAATCATCTGATGAAAGGCTATATCTGGAACACACAGGCCGAAACCATGTCTTGCGAGGAAATGCGCGCTCTTCAGGGCCGGCGCTTGTCTGAATGTGTGCGTCGTGTTTACGGCACGGTTCCTTTTTATACGGAAAAGATGAAGGCCGCCGGCATTCTTCCGGAAGATATTCGAACCCTTGATGACTTGAGCCTTTTGCCCTTTACCGACAAAGAAGATATGCGGGACAGTTATCCATATGGCACCTTTGCCGTTCCTATGGATGATATTGTTCGGATTCATGCGTCGTCCGGCACCACCGGCAAACAAAAAGTGGTCGGCTATACTTGCGATGACATTGAGATGTGGAGCGAATGTGTCGCCAGATGTTTGGCGGCGGTCGGTATGACAAACAAGGATATCCTGCATGTTGCTTATGGCTACGGCCTTTTCACCGGCGGCCTCGGACTGCATTACGGGGCGGAAAAAATGGGTGTTGCGACCATACCGGTTTCCACGGGCAATACCAAACGGCAGATCCAGATTTTGACGGATTTCAGGCCGACCGCATTGGCCTGCACACCCTCCTATGCACTGCATCTGGCTGACGAATTGGCGGCCGGCGGCATCGATAAATCAGCGTTGGCTTTAAGAGTCGGCATCTTTGGCGCCGAGCCTTGGACATTGAACATGAAACAGCAAATCGAGGACAAGCTGGGCATCAAGGCCTTTGATATTTATGGGTTGTCCGAAACCATGGGTCCCGGTGTATCCATCAGCTGTGAGGCCGGTGATTTGCTGCATATTCAATCCGATCACTTTATTGCCGAAGTTGTTGATCCGGCAACCGGTCGACCGTTGCCCGAAGGAGAAATCGGCGAGCTGATTTTTTCCAGCGTCACAAAACAAGGCACTCCGTTGATTCGTTACAACACCCATGACCTGACCCGCCTGTTTTATGGACCATGTGCCTGCGGACGAACCACCGTTCGCATGGACAAGATCACCGGTCGGGCCGATGATATGCTGATCATTCGCGGGGTCAACGTCTTTCCGACGCAGATCGAATCCATCCTGCTTCAATATGGCGAGCTGGAGCCGCACTACATGATTTATGTTGACCGTGTCAACAATCTTGATCGCCTAGAAGTTAAAATCGAGATGACCAAAGCATTCTTTTCCGACTCGATCAAAGACATTGAGCGCATGGAACGTCGCCTCCATGCCGACATACAGTCGACTTTGGGCATCGCCGCCAAAATCACACTGGTCGAACCCCGGTCACTGCCCCGCAGCGAAGGCAAGGCCAAGCGGGTGATCGACAATCGATTACAGTAAGCGGATGACAAATGAATACGGACGACACGCCATCTGATGTCAAAAGTCAATAGGTTTTCTGCTTGGTGTGGGTGGTGTTGATAATCTTTTGCGGATCCATTCCCCCGGCGGCAAAGGTTGTGTCAAACAAGACCCAGCCCGAGCCGTCAATTTTTTTCCAGCTGAAACCGGCGACCACCACCCAGCCCGTTCCCGCAAAATAAACTTCATTCCAGGCATGATACCCGAGCGGTGTCTGCCCGATGACCAGGCGGGTCGGAATGCCCTGGGAGCGGAGCATGGCGCACATCAGGGAGGCATAATCGAAACAGATGCCCTTCCGGGAATTGAAGGTCTTGTCCGGATCGGGAACGTAAACCGTAATCGCGCCACTGGTTATGGAGCTTGCCAGATCGTTATCGTAGCGAATGTTCTTGACAATCCAGTTGTAGACCGCCTCAACCCGGCCGGTAGCGGTATCAATGCCCGAACAGATGCTGGATGCTGTTCGTACACTGGCCGACTGGCGGGAAAAATCGGTCATGAGGGATGCCGCCAGATAGGGACGAAGACTGGAGGACAAATTAACCGGGAAGGTATGCGCGAAAACCTCCCGATAACTGCTGCCGGAAACCTGGGCATAGACGTTGAGCTTGTAATTTCCCTCGCCGAGCTGGAGGGGGATGCCCAGAAATTTTCCCCGATAAAGGATCTCATATTGATAACTTCCGCCGTTGGCGGCTGCGATAACCTTGCAATTGGTTTCCAAAGGAACGCTGC
>JAAYNF010000021.1 GCA_012520975.1 Clostridiaceae bacterium
CATAGTAATTACATGTGCAGCAAGCGCACCTACAATGAGTCCGATAAGAGATCTGGCAATTAGGCGTTTTTTCATCGTTTTGCCCTCCTCTTAAGAAAAATTTCGCGAATCTGCTTAGCATATCGCCCCGATGTGTAAGATACTATACCGTTTTCCATCCCTACCTGAATTATTCCTCCGCCTACGAAATCCCATTTCTTAAGATATTTAAGGTTTATTATCTCCGACTGGGATACCCTGACGAACCACACAGGATCGAGGCTCTCTTCCACGCGCGTCAACGCATCCTTGATTGTATGGTCGCCACCGATGGTTTTAGCCGTTACATAGCGGCCATCGCGCATAATGAGAATAATAAAGGTTGTTATTATTGTAGAAGGATATCTTTATTGTATGCAATGCTCTCGTCGTATTTGGCTCTTTTTCGTCGTATTCGGTAAAGCGTCTGTACGTCTGCACTGATAGGTAACGCCAAAATCCTGCTTTTACACAATTTTTGCAGAATTGTTGTAACGAATTATACGCTGAAAAATAGGGTATAACTGTATTAAAATAAAATGTAGTGTCAATAATTTTGTTCACACATTATACTCTTGATTTCTACAAAGGAAAAACGTACCTAAAAAAAACGAGGAGCCGAATCAATTTTCAACTCCTCTTTAGCAATTGCTTATCTTAGCAGTCGGCTTTGATCTAATCTCTTTGCTCCAATTTCTTTTTGCGTAATACTAACATTAACCCGCCGGCAGCAAAGAGTATTAGGTTTGACCACATATAGGTTCCGATGTTTTCACCTGTTTTTGGCGGAGTCCGACCCGAATCTGATGGTTTAGTTGTATCTGTCAGCTTGATTGTCTCTGTCGGAGTGGTTGTTTTGGTTGGCTTGACTGTCTCTGTCGGATCGTTCGGCTTTATTGTCGCAGTTTTTACCCAGACAGCCGTAAAAGTATGGCCGCCTTTTGGTACTTGATATTTTTCGCCTGGCTGGTACTTTGAGCCTTGCCAGTATTGAAACTCATATCCCTCTTTGTCAGGAGCTTCGATGATCGTTATTTGTTCGCCAACCCTTGCTTTGATTATTTTAGGAGCAGTTATTCCATCCTCCCACTTGCCGCCGGCAGGATCGAATATCACCGTTTCTTCTGCATCCGATATGGTCGACTCCGACTCTTTCGGTTCATTCAATTTGTTTTTGAACACAGCTTCGAGTGAAACTGACTTAGCAGGCATTGTAAAGCTTGTAGTAGCGGTATTTGCATCTGCTAAAACCAGTTCAGAAACTCCGTCAAGAATTGACCATTTATCGAAGATCTTGCCTTCCGGCACACTAGCAATTAAATCAACCTTAACACCTGCCTCCGCTTTATTCACCCTTGTGCCTTCTACATGCGCTTCACCGCCTGTTACACTAATTGTATACGTGGCTGCCGGAATCTCATCAAAGATGGCTTTGACTACAACATCGCTGTTCGGCATCGTGAACTTGTTGCCTGCCATGGTTATATCGCCTGATACAGCCTCCCATTTTTTCAATTGCCAACCCGAATCAGGTGTAGCATTCAGGGTGATCTCCGTTCCCATAATACCGGATGCCGGCGTCGCTGTGGCGATACCGTTGCCTTCCGTTTGCACCGTTACATAACGAACAATGGGTACACCCTTCGCCTCAATCTCTATATCTCCACCTTTGCTCCTTGTACCCCCGCCACTGCGTGCAACAGAATTTGGCCTAAAAACGAATATGTTTGGTTGCTCAAGATTATCGTAGATGCTGTTGGCAGAAATTGTCAAATCACCGGTTCCGCTGTCGTAGGTATAATCCTTATTTCTGGTCAGCTCAGTTTCGCCCACTCTAACGCTGATCTCAGGAGGGAGCATATAGCCGTTGTCAGCGCTAAGCTTAGCGGTATAGTCAGTTTCATCGGTCATAAGGCGGAAATTTGCAGGGTTGTCTGTTGTCATATTGGTTAGAATATTCCTAATGGTATAATGCTGCGGATTGAATTGATATTTTAAATTTACATCGCCCCAAGGAATTGTCGAACCAGTTACCGCAGAAGTGTTTGTCATACAGTTAGCTCTGGCATCAATATATTGATAATTTGCGCCGTTATTAAGCACAAGTCCGGTCAGTTGATTGAAGCTACAGTCCAATCTTGTCAAAGTCGCCATACCGCTCACATCCAACGTGCCGGTCAGTTCATTGAATCTGCAGTCCAATCTTGTCAAAGCTGTCAGACCGCTTACATCAAGTCCGGTTAGTTGATTGAAACTACAGTTCAAAGCTCTCAAAGCCGTCAGACCACTCACATTGAGAGAGCCGGTCAGATTCTCACCCATCAGATCAAGATCAATTACCCGCCTTGGTGAAACTCCGAAATCCCAATAGACTTTGTTATTCCAATCATCAGGCTTGGAAGAGCCTTCCACCGGCGCTTTTTCCCAGCCAAGCTCCGGATGTGCATCGATGATTCCGTTAACTACCTCAATGTCATCCCTGCTATATACTTCTGCCGCAAACACTGTCGCCGACAAAAGTGCAATACACATGCAAAGTGCTAGTAGTGTTGCAAATATTCTTCTTTTCATTTTTTCCTCCCGGTATCGTTTTAACAGGCTCCTCCGAGCATCATTTTCATAATTTCTCCAAATCTTAATTTGTCACCATTTAATCCTTAAAAGCCCATGACATTAGTTCCATTGCCCTTTACTTCAATGTCGTATACGAGCTCACTCCCAACAATACAACTTAATTGTAGTAACTCGATATTTTGTGCACAATACACTTGTCGTATTCGGTTGTTTTTCGTCGTATTCGGTTAAAAACATACTAAAAAAGCAAGCACATTTATTTTTACACTCGCTTTAATTTATTTTTCAAGAAAGATAATTACCTTATGTCATGATTGAGAAGAGCATCTGCACCTGGTAAGTAATGTCTAAGGTCTGCTTTTATATGCTTTTTGCAGAAATGCTATAACAAATTCTACGCCGTAAAAATAGGATATCGCTGTACCAAAACAAAAGATAATATCAAGTGTTTTGTGCACAAATTATACCTATGATTTTTACGAAAAAAAGAAGGCATACCTAAAAAATGAGGAGCCGAATCAATTTTCAACTCCTCTTTATCAATTTATTATCATAGTAATCAGCTTCGGACTAATCCCTTTGCTTCGATTTCTTTTTTCGCAAGACTAACAGTAACCCACCTGCAACAAAGAGCAGTAAGCTTGGCCACAGATAGGCTCCTATGTCCTCACCCGTTCGAGGCCCATCTGACGGTTTGGTTGTTCCTGTCAGCTTTATTGTCTCCGTAGGAGTAGTTGTCTCTGTCGGTTTGGTTGTTTCTGTAGGATCACTCGGTTTAGTAGTTCCTGTCGATTTGGTTGTTTCTGTCGGTTCCGTTGTTTCTGTAGGATCACTCGGTTTGGTTATTCCTGTAGGTTCCGTTGTTTCTGTAGGCCCGGTTGTTTCTGTAGGCCCGGTTGTTTCTGTAGGATCACTCGGTTTGGTTACCGTAGTTTCTTTCCAGACAGCCGTAAACGTATGTCCGCCAGCCGGTACGATATATTTATCGCCAGGCTGATACGCTGAGCCTTCCCAGTATTGAAATTCATAACCTTCTCTGACCGGTGCTTCTTTGACCGTGATTTCTTCGCCAACGTTTGTCGTGATTGTTTTAAGAGCAGTTGTTCCATCCGACCACTTGCCGCCGGCAGGATCAAAGGTCACCGTAGCTTCTTCCGGATCTGACCCTATAAATTCAAATATCGCTCGGACCACGACATCGCTGTCAGGCATCGTGAACTTGTTGTTCGTGATGGTTATATCACCCGATACTCTCCGCCATTCCTTCAATTGCCAACCGGAATCAGGTGTATCGCTCAGGCTGATCTCTGTTCCCGCTATACCGGATGTCGGTGTTGCTGAAGCCGTGCCGTTGCCTTCTGTTTGTACCGTCACATTGTGGACAGGGACACCCTTCGCTTTAATCTCAATATCTCCTGTGATGCTTGCGGCAAAAATCACCAGTGCACCGCTTGTGCTGTCGTAGGTGTAACCTGTACCTTTGGTCAACTCGGTTTCGCCAACCTTCACGCTGATATTTTCAGGAAGCTGATAGCCGTCGTTTGCCTTAAGCGTAGCGGTATAGTCAATTGTCACTGGATCCCAATCATGCCTATGGTAGACGGCGGTGTTGTTCGTTGTCATGTCGGTCAGAATATTCGTAACGGCATAGGCGTTTGCCTCATACAGAGAGAGTTCAGAGCCGATGTCGCAGGCATAGTCGGTCTGCTTATCGCCGTTGCACTGCTCGGAGAAAACAAAGAGGCTACTGTCATCCGGTGACCGATCACTTGGAAAATTGATGGTCAGCGTACCGGATGGGGATGTAGGTTGTGCGATGCGACCGTAATACTTAATGTTTTCGCTGTTGCCATCCTTGAGCACAGCCGAAATATATTCGTTCGGACCGGTTGTTGCGTTTTCATAATCGAATGTAAAATTCTTGGAAGTCATAGCCACCCATGTAACGGAAAAATCGCGACTTTCATCCAGCAGCGTCAGCTTCCACTCGGTCGTATCCGTGTCTGAAACAGCTGTCAGCGCGTCTGCACCCAGTTCACCGCTGGCTTTGCCGCCCTCGGCGGCCGATGTAAAGAGGACGGAGGGCAGGTTGAGGTTAAAAGCAGGCCGCGCGTAAGCAGACTTTGTGACGGGAGCACTGCCCAAGCTGCCGTAATTAGTAATGACGCCCGCCCCTGATTCGATAGGCGACCGCTGCCACCAGTCCTTCACAGTGGTGCCGTCTAAAGTATACGCAATCCGGCTATCATTATCGGTAAAAGGGGGTGTGTCTGTTTCCTGAGCCGACAAGAAGAAAACTTTGTCACCCTTCAATATGTTATCTGAACCGGGTTCAAGGCCATATCCCGGATCGTCCTTCGTCGTTGCAACAAGAGCGGTCTGTTCTCCTGCGCTGAGAGCATTGGTATAAAAACTTTGACACCAGCCTTGGGCTGTGCTGCCCTGCCACGCATTACCTCCACTCGCCGGATTGAACTGTGTGCTGTCAAGCAATTTGTCAGACAAAAACAACTTGGAATTGCCGCCGCCATCGTTTCCATTGCCTAGCACACGCCATTGGACGGACGCACCGCTGAAGTTGCCGAACCACACCGTGTTACCCACATCAATTTTGTCCGTACCTGGCACGATAGCAGGCGAACCTTGCGCAAACGTTTCTTGTAGTGGCAACACTGCCCAAACCATGAGCAGCGCCAGAATCACGACTAAAACTTTTTTTGTTTTCATAGGTACTCTTTCCTCCTATTATTTAAAAGCCCGCTTCGGTCTGTTCAGCAGCTTATCACCGGAACAGCTTCAGCCGGATGTCACAGTTTGGTACCCGCAGATAATCCTCGATTTGTCCGGGTGATGAAAGCCGATCAATTTTGATTTTACGAAAAACAGACTTTCCCATGTGACTCCTGATACTTCTTGCTAGTCTGTCAACTTAAAAATTTAACGATAGTTAACAGAGATCCGTTTTAATATGTTTCTCTTCAAAGTAATCGAATTTCCATTGCCGAAATGTACCTGTAAAACACTGTCTTCCTGTCCTTTTACCTCTGAAATAAGCTCTCCTTTTATCTTCGCAATCTCTTTAACAGCAAACCTTGCCATTTAATATTATTTTACATGAAAAAATATTTTTATAGTATAACTATTTGTCACTATTTTTATTTTTTTATAAATTTTGAAAATCTACTCAATTTATCAACTACCTCATCAACACAAAAATTGCTCCGATACGTTTTCAGTACTATAATAGTTTTTGAGCATACCTGCTGTTTTTTAAATTTATTCATCTTTTGATACTGCGATTTTCAGTAGTGCGTTTCCAGTTATCTGAAGAATTTTTACTCTAATCAGGGATGGGTATATAATGAAGTAGTATTCTACATTTTTGTAACAACATCGGATCTTACAAAAAACGTCACACAAAGGTATTAGGGAGTATATCCATTATTCTATAGTCACGATAAAATAAAAGCAGCATTTGAATATTTGAGTCCGGCAGAATATAGATAAAAACAGATAACATAAATAATAGCGTACTAGCCAAAACTAATACGCTATTATTAAGTCCGACTTTTTGTGAGTCACATCAGAATCAATCTGCAACTCACGTTATCAATGGCTTATCTAAGCAGTCGGATTTGATCTAATCTCTTTGCCTGGATTTTTTCTTGCGAAGTGCTAACAGTATTCCGCCAGCAACGACTAGCAGTAAGCTTAACCACAGATAGGTTCCGCTATTCTCTCCGGTTTTCGGTGTAGCATCACTCGATTTAGTTGTAGAATCGTTCGATTTAGTTACTTGAACCTTTTCCGGATCTACTTGGGCTTTGATTTCAATTATACCATGAGCAGAAAC
>JAAYNF010000159.1 GCA_012520975.1 Clostridiaceae bacterium
AGCGGGTGATGGGAATCGAACCCACGTGGTCAGCTTGGGAAGCTGGAGTTCTGCCATTGAACTACACCCGCACGCCAAGTGTAGTTGGTATTATAACGGCCGTTCCGGATATTTGTCAACCTCTCAAATCGGCCTTGCGGTTAGTGCCGGTTAGTGTATGGCTCAAATCGGCCTTGCGGTTAGTCAATGATCACTCCCGCTTCTATAAGCAATCCATGAATGCTCCACCGGTCCAAAGGGAGGATAAGTCAGCCGGGGAGCCGTGTAACGATTTGAAACCCCCTCGTATGTTGTCGTGAAATATAATGAATATAAAACAATTGCGATTCACAACTTTCTTGGCGTGCGCTATGATGATGGGAAATAAAAAATTCCAAGTAATCTGAAATCACAACCGGTAATTGTTTCAGAGATGGCCGTTAAACAAGGCTTTTCGCATATTGGATTAACCCGATATGCCGGCTGAGGGGTAGCGGTGCAGACAGGAGGTTTGTGATGAAGGAAAATTTGATTGACTCAAAATTCTCTTACTTTCATGATATTCCTGAATCAAAAAATTGGGTCGAACTGTTGCGAATCAGTGAAGAGGATCCGCGGGAACATCAATATTCCGCTCGCAGCAAGGACGGCAAGCAGTATTATGTTCGACTGGACGAACCTACGCGATACGATCGGATCAAAGGAGAGTTTGAGCACTTGCGGACCGTCTATGAAACCGGTGTTCCGGTCCCTTCGCCAAAAAGCTTCGGGCTATGTGACAAGGGGCGTCGGCTCTATCTGTTGACGGACTGGATCGGTGGCCGGTCCGGAGAGCAGATTCTGGATTGTTTTGATGCCTGCAGCCAATATGAATTGGGTGTGTCGGCAGGCTTATATATCAAAATGATTCATGCGGTCCGGGCGCCAAACCATTTGGTCAAGGCGTGGTGGGCGGGGCAAAGCAAGCGGTGGCAGAAAATCCGGCAGGATTATCAGCAGTGTCAGCCTTCCATTCCCTATGGTCTTCAATTATTCAAAATGATCGATGAGAATTTACATCTTTTGCAGAATCGTCCGCAATGCCTCCTGCACGGCGCCTTTCACACCGGAAACATCATGTTGACGCAGGAGGGTAATCTTAAGCTGGTCAATTTTCATCGCTGGCTTTATGGCGATCCGCTTTATGACCTGTCGGCGGTCATGAGCACAACTGGACAGCGGCACAAAGCCTTTGCCGTGGGAGTTTTGGATTGCTATTTTGCTTATTCTGTGGATGAGCCATCATTAAGACTTATGAATATTTATGCCGGATTGGCGCTCGTGGAGCGAGCGATCGATGTGAGCCTCAAAGCTTTGCAACCGGAAAATATCATCGAAGCGATCCACTCATTTGCTTGCAGTTTGCAAGGCTGCAGACAAGTATGCCCGACGTGGTATAAGAGAGCAAAGTCGGCAATATCCGGTAGCTGAAATCGAGAAAGCGTGAGGATATCTACCAATTCTGTTCCAGAAAGAGATCAGCCAGGTCACGGGCCATTTGGCGGCGGGAAGGGCCAAAGTCATGGTTTTGGCCGGGCGTGTCAAGCAGAGCCGTTGCCAGTTCCTGAGAAAGAAAACGA
>JAAYNF010000160.1 GCA_012520975.1 Clostridiaceae bacterium
CAGGCCGGAACGAACGGCGTAGATCGCCGCGGAAATACCGGCCGGGCCCTGGCCGATAACGATCAGATCATATTGTTTCGCATCTTGTGTCATATTTTCCCCCTGATTACCGTGAGATTTTTGGCACTGGGCCATTTCTCCTGTATGTTTTATGTTGTCGGCTGCCGCTAAGGAAGTGCCTCGGGCAAAATCATTATACTATACAATTCATTGTTTTTTGCAGGAGCCTCCCTTGCTCTACCTGCACGACCATTCGCCCTTGGAGCCCTTGGAGCGGACGGTTCTTACATTGGCAGGCGCAGAGACGTATATTATAATGGGTGCGCTGAAACTTTGATATAAGGAGAGCAGAACCATGCTTCACGATACTCGTTTGGACGCCTTGGCCGACTTGCTGATTCATCACTCTCTTGCCTTAAAAAAAGGTGAAATTTTCCAGATCAATGCCGCTATTTCGGCACGACCCTTGGTTGTAGCCCTTTATCGTGTTGCTGCGCAATCCGGGGTTTTCCCGGTGATTCGCTGGCAGGACCGAGGAATCAACCGCATGGCCTATGATTTTATCCTGCCGGATGTGCCGGAATCCGGTTGGTTTTTAGCGGTGAGCAACCGTTGGGAACAGTACCGCTGGCGAGATATCGCGGCCAATTTAACCATACGGGCCGAGGAAAATGATCAAGAATATGCGGAAATTCCTCGTGAAAGATTGCAGATGGCCGCTAAAGCCGGGGAGGAACTTCGGCGGATCATTATTGATGAGCGGCGCTGGGTTTTGTTCAACTGGCCGACATCGGATCAAGCTCGAAAAGCCGGTATGTCGGCAGCAGAATTTTTTGATTTCGTTCTGGAAGTCAGCCTGATCGACTATAAGACCTTGTATCAATCAGAGCAGGCATTGGCGGCTCGTATGGAAGCCGCGGATCGCGTCCGCATTACCGCTCCGGATACCGATTTGACCTTCTCAATCCGAGGTATGCCGGCGGTCTGCTGTTATGGCCGTCGCAATGTGCCGGACGGTGAAGTCTATACCGCTCCGGTTCGCGATTCGCTGAACGGCACGATCACTTATAACGTGCCGACCGCTCAGTGGGGCCGGACATATCGGAAAATACGGCTGGTGTTTCAAGAGGGCCGGATCGTGTCGGCGTCCGGTGACGGGGATGGCGATGAATTGAACCGCATTTTCGATTCCGATGAAGGCGCACGATATGTCGGCGAGTTTTCTTTCGGTGTCAACCCTTTGATCACACGTCCGACAGGCAGCATCCTGTTTGATGAAAAAATGACCGGTTCTTTGCACTTGACGCCGGGTAATGCTTATGCCAAGGCCGACAACGGCAACAAGTCCATGATCCATTGGGATCTTATCTTGGATCAACGATTTGCCTCCGGAGGTGGAGATGTCTGGTTTGACGACCGCTTAATCCGCCGCGACGGTTTGTTTTTGCCGGAGGATCTGCAGGGGCTCAATCCGTGAGGGAGCGTTCCCTTTCATTGACAAGCTCGGCACGAGATTATAAATTAGACAAAGGCACGCAACCAAGTTGTTGTCTGCCGGGAGGTGCAAGATGTTAGATATTGCTCTGATTCGGGAAAATCCGGATCTTGTAGCCGAAAAACTGGCTCGCAGAGGATTTGGGGTCGATTTTGACGAATTTTTATCCCGTGATCGTGTGCGGCGTGATTTAATCTACCAAACCGAACAACTGAAAGCCGAGAAGAACAAAACCTCCGCCGCCATCCCCCTGATGAAAAGGGAAGGCCAAGATACGACGGCGGTTATGGCCAGAATGAAAGCCATCGGCGAGGAAATCAAAGACGGCGACCGGCAACTTGCCGTCATCGAAAAACAGCAACAGGAGTTTCTCGATGCCTTGCCCAATCTACCCGCCGATGATGTTGTGGCCGGCGGGAAAGAAAACAATCAGGTTGTCGGAACCGTCGGCACCGCCCCTGTGTTTGATTTCCCGGCCCAGCATCATGTGGATCTGGCCGAAAGACTGGGGTTGATTGATTATGCTCGAGGCGCCAAACTGGGAGGCAGTGGTTTTTGGGTTTACCGTGGTGATGGTGCCCGCTTGGAATGGGCCCTGCTCAACTTCTTCATGGGGGAACATCTGCGCGACGGGTACGAACCGATCTTGCCGCCGCATATCCTGAACTGGCAATGCGGCTATACCGCGGGTCAATTTCCGAAATTTAAAGATGATGTGTACCAGCTGCGTGCGGACCATGCCGAAAATGACTTTACGCATTTCCTTTTGCCGACGGCGGAAACCGCGTTGGTCAATTTGCATCGGGATGAAATCCTCGAGGAAAGCAGCTTGCCTTTTAAATACTTTGCCTATACCCCTTGTTATCGGAGAGAGGCGGGCAGCTACCGTGCCGAGGAGCGCGGCATGATCCGCGGCCATCAGTTCAATAAAATCGAAATATTTCAATACACCCTGCCGGAAAATTCCGAGAAGGCCCTTGAGGAGCTGGTGAACAAAGCCGCCCGACTGGTTGAATTGCTGGGTCTGCATTTCCGCGTCAGCAAACTGGCCGCCGGGGATTGCAGCGCATCCATGGCCAAAACCTACGACATTGAGGTCTGGATCCCTAGCATGAACGACTACAAAGAAGTCAGCTCGGCCTCCAGTGCCGGTGATTATCAAGCTCGTCGCGGCAATATGCGTTTCCGTCGCAGGTCCACCGGCCGCATGGAATTCGTGCACACACTTAATGCCTCCGGACTGGCCACCAGCCGGATCCTGCCGGCCATACTGGAACAAAACCAGCAGGCCGATGGCAGTGTCGTTATCCCGGAGGTTCTGAGAAAGTGGCTGGATGGCCGCGCGACGCTTAATTCCCTTGGGTAATCGATCGGTTCATGATAAAATGAAAGTGCCCAAATCATCGATGCCTTCAGGAGAAAGGGGGAGTTATTGATGCTGGTCAGAAATTGTTCCGGTGGTGTGGTTTTCGCAGGTGACAAGGTTCTGCTTCTGCAAAATGAAAAACAAGAGTGGATTCTCCCCAAAGGCGTGATTCGTTCGGACGATGTTCCGGAGGATGTGGCCTGCCGCCGGGTCGAAATCGAAGCCGGTGTCAAAGCCAAAATTCTGGCTCCGGCGGGGCGGACGAATTATGAGTTTTATTCCATTTCTCGTCAGCGGCCGGTCTGCAACAAGATTGTCTGGTACATCATGATGTCCGATCAGGAAACAGTTGAGCCCAATGCTGCTTTGCAATTTTCGGATGGTGGTTTTTTCCCGATCGAGGAAGCTTTGGAAAAAGTAACTTATAGTCAGGACAAGTCTTTGCTGATGTTGTCTTATCAGAAATATAAGGAGCTTGCCTGAATCTTCAATATGCGTATGTATTACCGAACAGTCGCCGGCCCGGCCCAGATCGAGCTGGAAGAGAAAAAATCCCGGTTTATAGCCGCCTGCAGGCCGCTGACCGATGAGTCCGAAGCAAACGCATTCGTCAACGGCATCCGGCAGCAATATCCGGATGCCACGCATCATGTCTACGCTTGGATACTTGGCGGCGACAATATTCTGCAGCGGTTTTCCGATGACGGGGAGCCGCAGGGGACCGCCGGACTGCCGGTCCTTGATGTTTTGCGCAAACAAAACATCGACCAGGCCGGTATTGTTGTCACCAGATATTTTGGCGGGACTTTGCTTGGCACCGGCGGCCTGGTCCATGCCTACGGACGTTCGGCGGCCATGGCCTTGGAGGCCGCCGTACCGGTGACCATGCAGTTGAGCCGGACCTTTCAGGTTGCCATCCATTATGCGGTGCTCAACCGGATGCGCCATCAGTTGAATTTGCTCGGACTAACCCCTTTTGATTTTGTTTACGGCGTCGATGTCAAACTCAAAGTGGCTGTTCCGGTTGACCAAAGCCAGCAAATAATCAGCCTGCTGACCGACATTGCCGGCGGTGAAATCGACATAGAACCGGTTGGGTTGGGTTATCGGCCGCTGCCGCCGCCGGATCCGCCATCCCTTTGATTTTCAATCTCAGCAACAACGATTGGAAACAGGGAGGTTTTTTAAAATGGCAGGTCATTCCAAATGGAGTAATATTAAACGCAAAAAAGGCGCCGCTGACGCGCAGCGTGGCGCTATCTTCACGAAAATAGGTCGGGAAATCCAGGTTGCCGTCAAAAACGGCGGTGCCGATCCTGAAACCAACTCGCGCCTGAAAGACGCCATCGCCAAAGCAAGAGCCGCCAATATGCCCAACGACAGCATCACGCGTAGCATCAAAAGAGCGGCGGGAACCGCCGAGTCGGAAAATTACGAAGAAATCACTTATGAGGGTTATGGACCCAACGGTGTGGCCGTGTTGGTTCGCACCCTGTCGGATAATCGGAACCGGATCGCCGGGGACGTTCGTCATATTTTTGATAAGTTTGGTGGCAATTTAGGAACAACCGGCTGTGTTTCATTTCTTTTTGAAGAAAAGGGAACCTTGCTTATTGACAGCGAAGCATATCCCGATGAGGAGCAGGTGATGTTGGCTGCTTTGGAAGCCGGTGCGGAAGATTTCGTGACCGATGAGGAAGAAAATGTGTATGAAGTCATCACATTGCCTGAAAACTACGCCAAGGCGCGGGACGCCATGACCGAGAACGGGTATGAATTTCTGGCGGTTTCCTTGGGACCGGTTCCGATGACGTGGGTCGAGCTCGATGATGAAGCCCAAGAGAAAATGGAGAAGCTGATTGATCGTCTGGAAGAACATGATGATGTGCAAGAGGTATTCGACAACTGGAGCCGGTGATGGCAGACGGAGGTGAGTGTCTCTGGCGATTCGATTTGACAAAAAACGCCGTATGGCCAAAGAAGCCGAAGAAGCGCGGCTTCGCGACCACATGACCGCTCAAGCCGAAAAGGCCGATTGGACCGGTCCTTTTAGGACGCTTGGCCGGCTGGCCGAGGCTGTAAAGAACTCTCACGCCGAACGCGCCGACTTGGTCGCCGAAAAGACACGGGACGCGACGCAGGAAATATTGGCGGAAATCGCGGTTGTTGCTTTCATCGGTCCCAGCGGGACCGGCAAAAGCACCCGTGCCATCGCATTGGCCAGACAATACCAAATTCCTTACCTCATTGATGACGGGTTGTTGATTCACGGCAGCCGGATCGTTGCCGGCAGCTCGGCCAAGAGAGCTTCTTCCAGATTGGAATCCGTGCGTCAGGCGCTTTTTGCCGATGAGACCCGGGCGGCTGTTATGCGTCGCGCTTTGGTCGCCCACCGACCAACCACACTGATGATTCTCGGCACCTCCGATGGCATGTTGGAAAAAATCTGCCGGAATCTTTGGCTTAACCAGCCGGCTATGTTGATCCGGATCGAAGATGTCAGTACCGATGAAGAAATGCGCCAAGCCAAACAGACTCGGCTGACCGAAGGCAAACACACCATTCCCGTGCCCAGCATGGAAATCAAGCACGAGTTCTCCGGTTATTTTTCCGCTCCGATTTCTCGTCTTCGTCGTCGTTGGGATCGTGACCGCGGTGCTCAGTCCGGATTCCTAGATTCCGAACGAACGGTGGTTCGACCGACTTTTTCCAGTTTGGGCAGCTACTCGATATCCGACGAAGCTTTGCGCATGATGGTGGAAATCATTTTGCGTCGGATACGAGGGGTAGCCGATTTGGTTGGTTTTTCAGCGGAAAACGAGATCGCCGGTGTGGTCATTGATCTGGATCTGGCCTTGGTCTATGGTTTCAATGCCCAACAGGTTCTCCATGAAGTCCAGGAAAAGGTCAGCGCTCAGATCGAGGAATACACATCAATCAACGTCATGGCGCTTAATGTCAAAGCTAGGCGTGTCGAGCATGCTCAGGCGGCATCGCATTCCAACGTCATGGATGAAAGCAGGTCCTGAATGAAAGAAAAGATCTACACCATCCCCGTCAACGACGCCTATGCAAGCCCTGGGCCATGTCCGCTGTGCAATCTGGAGACCGATATGAACCAAAAATTGGTGGATTACTATCTCGGGCCGGCCTTGATGGAGCCGGATGTCCGGGTCAGCACAAACAAAAAGGGATTTTGCAGATCACATCTCGATGAACTTTACGGCCGGGAAGACAACCGGCTCGGTCTCGGACTTACCCTGCACACCCATATTGACCACATAATCGAACAGATCAATCCGCTCCTTTCTGCTGGTGTGCCGGCTGCCGAGAGCCGATTTCGCAACCGCCGGCAAAAAGATTTCCGTGAGACCGTCACCGATCTGGCGGATCTGATTGAACAAAGAATGGACAGTTGCGTGATTTGCGATCGGCTTGATTACACGATGGATCGCTACATCGACGTGATTTTTTATCAGTATTTTGTCGATTCGACCTTTAAAAACCGTTTTGACAACGGTGATGGTTACTGCCTTCGCCA
>JAAYNF010000022.1 GCA_012520975.1 Clostridiaceae bacterium
ACCGCCATAGAGAGCGGGCCATATCCCTGTTTCCTCGAAAATGCGGCGGCTTTGCACATCCCATGGCGTCAGGCAAGACCCGCCTGAATCATCAGAGCCTCTTTTAGCTGAGGAGGAAGTTCCTTGCCTCTGGCTTCGGCTCTCCGCAGTATCCCCAAACAGGCTGTCTTGCTTAAATAATATTTCGGGTGCGGTTGTTCCTCCAAAATCTGCGACAAGGAAGATACGACGGCGGCGCTGGGCGACTCCCCAGAATTGAGCGTCCAAGACGCGCCAAGCCAAGCTGAATTCATTTCCCAAAATGACAGCCCCAGCAGATTCCCAGCGCCCGGAGTCAGGTCGAGGCACATCACAGGTACTGTACTTAATGCGGACAATCTCCTCGATGACCGCACGGAAGTCCTCGCCGCCTGCGGAACTGAAGGCTCCTGGGACGTTTTCCCAAACGAGGTATCGAGGTCGAATAAGGTGAGCTGGTACGTTTCGTTGTCCATCGGCGTTTCTCATCTCCTTCGTGATCCGTGTTTGCTCCATAAATAAACCTGAACGTTCTCCTGCAAGTCCGGCACGCTGCCCGGCAACCGATAAATCCTGACAGGGTGAGCCGCCGCAGATGATATCCACAGGCGGGAGCTTCGCTCCGTTCAGCTTTGTGATATCGCCGACATGGTGCATTTCGGGAAATCGGATTTTTGTTACTTCGATGGGAAAGGCTTCAATCTCGCTTGCCCATAAAGGAGTGATGCCGTTGCGTATCGCTGCCAGCGGGAAGCCTCCGATCCCATCGAAAAGGCTCCCCATGGTCAGCATCAGACCATCTCCATAGCCTGTGCAGGAGCCTTGACCGGTGCGCTGTTTTTTACTTTGCCTACGGCGAAGCCGATTTCCTGTTCCATTACCCGGCGTATCGGAATTCCAAGTCTGGACGCTTCCTCAATTTCGAGATACATCCCCGGTGAAATATGATCGCCGTAGCACCACAGCTCGTCGCAGCGGGATAGCATGGCCAGCCCCATATCCAGTCCAAGCTGACGCTGCTTTGGCTGATGTTCATCCAGAATTGCGGGATACAGCAAGTGGGGCGCAAAAAAAGCGTGCCCCTCATTCATCACATGGCGACACGCTTTCTTGGCAAATTCCGTATTTCTTTCAACGTCCCCGGCATAAGGGGACGCTACATAGATTAATTTCATAGGCTTTTCCTTTCTAAAGTTATTTCGGCGCTACCGCCTGTACCACGGTTCGAGTGGTATTCACAGCGGCCTGTGCGGTATAAACGGCAGACATCAGATTTGCCTTTGTGCTGGTATCCAGGCCAAAGGCTCCGGCAATTCTCGGCACTTCACCGGCGGACAACATCAGTCCAAGCCCCAGCAAGGCATGGGTTCTCAGAACCATAAGCCCCGCGGCAAGGATGGTCGCCTGCAAAAAGGTTGTCAGGCACAGACCGATAATCTGCTTGCACCATTGGATAAATCCGTCAATGTAACCACGGGGAACAGAGAACATATACAAGCTGCCCACAGCAATCTGGATCAGCAAGATACCTCCCCGTTTTAAGTTAGAAAAGAACACTTTAATCACGGCATATCCCATCATGATAATCATAAAGAGCATCATGATAGGGCTTGTAATAGCGGATATCCCTCCAAAGATACCGGAACCCATGGCGCCGCCGATGTCCGGCGAAGCGCGAAGCTCTGCAATAATGTTTCCGGCGAGGTCGCTGAAGCTGGTGCCATATCCGGTGATTCCCGCCGTGAGGCTGCTCTGGAGATTAACCGACAGCTTGAACAGCTCCACCGGCAGGATTGTAAAAAGAGACACCGCCATAAAACCTTTGAGGGCGTTTAAGGCGGTGTCCTTTATGCTGCCACGGCCGTGCTGGTATTCAATGCCGGTTTCAAATACCGAGACTACAAGTCCGGTTCCGTACAGCGCCCAAGCCAGATAAGAAAAAAACAATACGATGGACTGTACCCATTCCATGGAGAACAACTCCACACCCATGTTTCCCATTTGTGCAAAAAAGTCGGCAAGAAAGCCAACCACCTGTCCGTAGAGCCATTCAATGATTTGATCCATGACGGTTCCCAGAACAAAATCCCATATGAACATTTGAGGTTCACCTCCCTCAAGAAATATTAAAAACATACCGCAGTTTTACTTGCGGTATGTTCGTCCATCTTGCATTCTACAAAATCATTGTCACGCCATGGTTTGCGTCATACCATTGGACATATCCTGGGTAGGTTCCTGAAAAACCTCCAGGTAATTGCCTACAGCGTCAGCGAGCTTTTCAAAATCTGCGGGGGTTGGCTGATAGGCATACCATTCCAGCTTGCCTTGATACACCCATAAGTGCGGGCTGACTCCTTCCTTAAAGTTCGGATTGTTTACTGGTTTTGTTCCCAGAATTTCCTGAAAACGAAGGAGGGTACTGTCTACTACACCTTCGTTCCGGTTGATAAGCGATACTTTGAGTGCTTCGTAATGATTGGCATGTCCTAAGGTGACAAATTCTGCACGGATGCGGAGACTATCACTGATTTTTCCGTAGCAAGTTCTTCCGACAAACCTTGTATCGGAAAAAATCGCATCATGGTCGAAGAGCTTTCGCAGTTCTTTTTCAAATGTAGTCATATACTGTTCCTCCTACATTCCGAGAATTGTCCAGAGTATCCTTGCATTAGGTCGGTGAACGGATTTTAATTTTCATAAACAGCGCTTCCTTTCATATTGACATTTTTTGATGTGAAGCATATACTATATCATATCAAGATAATTTGATGTGAGGTGATAAACGTTGGAGCTTACTCCGGAGAAGAACGCTAATGTATTTAAGGCATTTTGCGATGAAAAGCGGCTTGCCATTTTGGAACTGCTGCGCAGCGGTGAAAAATGCGCCTGCGTGCTCATTGATCAAATGGAAATCGGTCAGTCCTCCTTGTCCTATCACATGAAGATTTTATGTGAATCGGGTATTGTCGAAAGCAGACAGGAAGGCAAATGGACACATTATAAAATCAGTGAACAGGGCAGCCACGAGGCCATGCTCCTGTTAAAAGCAATTACCACCCCCAATGCAACCGCTGAAGATACTCGTTGTTGCAATCAATAACGGCCATCTGATGGAAGATGGCTTTTATTCGGCACAACATATCAAGTTTTTTTGATATGACTATTGAATTTAAGAAAGAGAGGCGCTTACCCTATGGAGATCCTTCAAAATACGTGGCTGTTCTTTCAAGACCAAGTGCTTGGAATGAAATGGCTCAACGCCCTAATCGGTAATCTGCTCTCGTTGTTCGGTCTTGATGTAACAGGACGAATTGGTGGCAGCGTTCAATTCTTTATCTATGATGTACTAAAAATCACCGTACTGCTCTGCGTGCTGATTTTCATCATCTCGTACATTCAAAGCTACTTCCCGCCGGAACGAAGCAAGAAAATTATGAGCCGCTTTCACGGCGTGTGGGCAAATATCATGGCAGCACTGCTTGGCACGGTAACGCCTTTTTGCTCTTGCTCCTCCATACCTCTGTTCATTGGATTTACCAGTGCCGGACTGCCCCTTGGCGTGACTTTTTCCTTTCTGATTTCCTCACCCATGGTAGACCTCGGGTCGCTCGTTCTGCTCATGAGCATCTTTGGCACAAAGGTCGCTATCGTCTATGTCGTTGTGGGCCTGGTTATCGCGGTCGTTGGCGGTACGCTGATTGAAAAACTTCACATGGAAAACTATGTGGAAGAATTCATTCGCTCGGCAAGCGGCGTAGATATTGAATCGCCTGACTTAACCCGCAAAGAGCGTGTCATTTACGCCAAGGATCAGGTGGTGTCAACCTTCAAAAAAGTTCTGCCGTACATTCTGGTTGGCGTGGGCATCGGAGCTATCATCCACAACTGGATTCCTGAAAGCTGGATTGAGATGGTGCTTGGCAGCAATAATCCTTTTGGGGTAGTGCTGGCAACTCTGCTTGGCGTTCCCATGTACGCTGACATTTTCGGCACGATTCCGGTGGCCGAAGCGCTGCTCTACAAAGGCGCGCAGCTTGGTACGGTTCTCTCCTTTATGATGGCAGTCACAACGCTTTCCCTGCCCTCCATCATCATGCTGCGCAAGGCGGTAAAGCCGAAGCTGTTGGGCACATTTATTGCCATCTGCACCATCGGCATTATCATTGTTGGCTATCTGTTTAATATTTTCCAGTATCTACTGGTTTAATGGGAGGGAAAGAGAATGGCTAAAAACTGGTATCCAGTCATCGATTATCTTGCTTGCACTGAATGCGGAACCTGCGTGGATTTTTGCTCCCACAGTGTTTATAACAAAGCAAAAGCCCCGTCCCCTGTGGTGATGCAACCCGGAAACTGCATTGACCGTTGCCACGGCTGCGGCAACAAGTGTCCGGCAGGCGCCATCTCCTATGTAGGCGACGATACTGGCTGGACACCGCCAAACGGCGAATGCAGTGCAAAAAAAAGCGTAGATTGCTGCCGCGGCGGGGCTTGTGAGGAGGATTCCTCCAAGGCTGTGCTTGTGGAATATCTCTATCTTGATCTCAATACCTGTGACCGCTGTATCGGCGCCGATGCGGTACTGGAAGAAGTTTTGGGCAGTATCGCGCCCGCTCTGGAGGCTGCCGGATATACCATGCGGCTTCAAAAGGTACAGATCGCCACAAAAGAACTGGCGGAGCACTACCGATTCCTTGCGTCGCCCACCATTCGTGTAAATGGGCAGGATATCTGCGGACCTGTTGCGGAAAACACCTGCGGCTGCTGTGGTGAAATCAGCGGAACCGATGTGACCTGTCGTACCTTTGCATACAAAGGTCAAGCCTATGAAGTACCGCCCAAAGCCATGCTGGCCGAAGGAATTCTAAGAGCTGTGCTCGGCATGGTGCAGCCCGTTTGTGACTGCGGCGAGTATTCACTTCCAGAAAATCTCAAAAACTTCTTTGAGGGAAAAGCTGTGAAGACCGGTTGCTGCCCTGAAGGTACTTGCGGATGAGTAAACAAAGGATATAAAAACAGTTATTCCACTTTTGATTTTCGCCGTCATTGCCGAGATTGACCTTTACGGTTTTGGGTATCCTTGCGGCCACGGCGGGCAGCCTTGTATGGAGTGTTTTGCTACTGCTGCTCTATTTCATTGGGCACGGCATTCTCGCCGTGATTGCGGAGCCTTCCATGGGCTTTGCCCAAAAGCTCTCCCAAAGCGAGAAGTATGGAAAAGCCAGCGCTATTTTGAAAATCGTCATGGGCGCGGTGATCCTGCTCATCGGTTTCTATTTGTTATATTCAGGTTTCTAATCATGAATTTAAGGAGGTTTTTATTATGGCATTGTTTGGTTTTGGTAAAAAGAAAAATGCAGAGGAAGAATTGGTGCAGTGTGGTTGCGGGGAAATGTGCAAGCCCTCCGAAATTGCCGCAAAGAAAGCTGACGAAGAAGCAAAAGCAAAAAACTCCGGTTGCTGCTGTGGCGGTGACTGCAATACAGAAACGATTGCGGAAGCCGAAAAAGCAAAAGTGAGCGGTTCATCCGTCAAGGTGCTTGGCTCGGGCTGTGCAAAGTGCAATCAACTGGAAGCGGCTACCTTGGAAGCGCTCAAAGAGCTTGGCATGGATGCCACCATTGACCATGTGACAGACTTTACACAGATCGCTGCTTACGGTGTGATGACAACTCCTGCATTGGTTGTGGACGGCAAGGTCGTTTCCTTTGGAAAGGTTTTAAAAAAGGACGAGGTCGTTAAAATCCTGCAAAAAGTACGGGGGTAAATTTATGGCAAAGGAAAAATCACAAAGCATTGGCTTCTTTCAAAAATACCTGACCGTGTGGGTTGCTCTCTGTATGACGGCAGGTGTTTTAATTGGTAAACTTTTACCTGCCGTTCCTGCATTTTTAGGCCGTTTTGAGTATGCCAGAGTTTCTATTCCGGTCGCCATCCTCATTTGGGTGATGATTTATCCCATGATGATGAAGGTGAATTTCCAGAGCGTCAAAAATGTGGGGAAAAACCCAAAGGGGTTATTCGTCACATGGGTGACAAACTGGCTCATCAAGCCGTTCACCATGTACGGTATCGCCGCGCTATTTTTCTATGTGGTTTTTAAGGGCTTGATTGCCCCTGACCTCGCCAAGGAGTATCTGGCGGGTGCAGTACTCTTGGGTGCGGCACCCTGCACAGCGATGGTGTTCGTCTGGAGCACGCTCACCAAAGGAAACCCTGCCTACACCGTAGTACAGGTAGCAACCAACGATTTGATTATTCTGGTTGCCTTTGTGCCGATTGTGAAATTCCTACTGGGCGTTTCCAACGTGTCCGTGCCATGGGACACGCTGATTTTATCGGTCATTTTATTTGTAGTCATTCCGCTTGCGGGCGGTATTCTGACCCGTGTGCTGGTGACAAATCGCAAGGGCACAGAGTATTTTGAAAACACCTTTGTCCATAAATTTGATAATGCCACCAGCATTGGTCTGCTGCTCACTTTGGTATTGCTGTTTTCCTTCCAAGGTGATGTGATTTTGAATAATCCGCTGCACATTCTACTCATTGCTGTGCCGCTTGTTTTGCAAACTTTCCTTATTTTCTTCATCGCTTATTTTGCTTGCAAATGGCTGAAGCTGCCCCATGATATTGCCGCCCCTGCGGGGATGATTGGCGCGTCCAACTTCTTTGAACTGTCGGTCGCTGTGGCGATTGCATTGTTTGGTACTACTTCACCGGCGGCTCTTGCCACCGTAGTTGGCGTGCTGACCGAGGTGCCGGTGATGCTGTTGCTTGTAAAAATCGCCAACAAAACGAAAGGATGGTTTCCAGTATGAGCAAACCTAAAGTAGCATTTATCTGCGTACACAACTCCTGCCGCAGCCAAATTGCCGAAGCACTGGGCAAGTACCTTGCGTCTGATGTCTTTGAAAGCTATTCTGCCGGAACGGAAGTAAAGCCGCAAATCAATCAGGATGCTGTGCGGCTGATGAAGCAGATTTATGGCATCGACATGGAGCGAACTCAGCGCAGTAAGCTGCTGGAGGAGATTCCCCCAGTGGATATCGTGGTGACCATGGGCTGCAATGTGCAGTGTCCTTTTTTGCCCTGTATGCACAGGGAGGATTGGGGGTTAGATGACCCAACCGGCAAAAGCGATGTGGACTTTGAACGTACTATAAAAGCAATCCGCTCTAAAATTGAGAATTTGAGAGAGCGAATCGCTGACAACAAACTATAAAGAACGAGGCTGGCGTTTGTCAGCCTCGTTTTCCTATTCTCCGTTACATCCCCAGTATCGTCCAGTCAATACTTGCATAAGGACAGTGGAAATTTGCGGCAACATATGGTACGATAACTTTTAACAAGTATTTGAATTGCTAATTATTTATAATCTGTACAGTAATTAAAGGCATCCGTAAACTCCTGCTGCAGCCAAATTACGGAGATTATCGGCAAGCACTTTATCTCATATGTGCAACTTATATCAGGTAATTGTCTGTGAGAATTGATATACTGGAGAAAGGAGTGAAGCAAATGTCTGTTCAAACAATAGAAACAATGGCAAAGTGGGTAGAAAATAACATAACAGAAAGCCCAAGCCTGCAAGATATGTCATCATATGTTGGTTATTCACCGTATTACTGCTCTACAAAGTTTCGGGAGCACATGGGTATGACATATAAACAATTTCTTGCCCAATGTAAATTAAAAGCTGCTGCTAATGATCTTTGCATAACCAATGACAGAATAACCGATATTGCTTTTCGATATGGGTACTCGTCATCTGAAGCGTTTGCAAGAGCTTTTTCACAAGCGTTTCAATGCTCGCCACGCCAATATCGGAAAACTTCCGGTGTTTCTCTTAGCTCACCTTAGTCTATAGGGCGTATTGCTCCCTCCGAATTTGTAAATGCGAGGAGATAAAATGTCTGACAAGTTTGGAAGAAATGATCTCTGCTGGTGTGGCAGCGGTCGAAAATATAAGAAATGTCATGGCCCTATTGATGAGCAAATTGAAATCTACCGCTTAAAGGGATATGAAGTGCCTTATCGAAAATTGCTTAAAACAAAACAACAGATTGAAGGTATTCGGGAAAGCAGCAAACGAAACATCGCTTTACTGGATTTCATTGCAAATTATGCGGTTGATGGAATCACCACGGAAGAGCTTGACCGGCTTATCTTCGAAAAAACCAAGGAACTGGGAGGCGTTCCAGCAACACTCAATTTTGACGGATACCCTAAGAGCGTGTGTATCTCAATTAATGATGTTGTATGTCATGGTATCCCCTCTGATCGTATATTCCTGCGAAACGGCGATATTGTAAATATTGATGTGTCTACAATTTATAACGGATTTTTTTCAGATTCTTCACGCATGTTTTGCATTGGTGCTGTTTCCGCTGAGAAACAAAAACTGGTTGATGTTGCGAAAGAGTGTGTGGAGCTGGGCATTGAACAGGTAAAACCGTGGGGATTTCTTGGTGATGTTGGGCAAGCTGTTCAAGACCATGCAAGGGAAAATGGATATTCTGTCGTTCGAGAAATCGGAGGCCACGGTATTGGTCTACAATTTCATGAAGATCCTTGGGTCGGTTATGTGACAAAGCAAGGAACAGGAATGCTCTTAGTCCCAGGACTTGTTTTTACTGTAGAGCCTATGATAAATATGGGAAAATCCAATATAGTAACAGATAAATGCGATAATTGGACTATTCGCACTGCTGATGGGAAGCCTTCTGCGCAATGGGAAAAACAGGTGTTAGTAACCGAAACTGGTTATGAGGTGTTGGCATATTAATGAACAGTTAGGAATAACCAGAATTTCTTATTATGAGCATAATGAGAACCTAAATGAGCAGACCCAGCTCCTTGCAGAACTGGACCTACTCATTATTACTACATGCCAAGAATAGTCCAGATATATAGCGGAGCCGTCAGCGTGAACACAAGGCAGGCGAACAGAATAGCCGGTGCGGCCCATTCGAACTGACCATGCTTCCGATGTAGGCTAAGTACCCAGCGCCTTACCATATTTCTATGGCAGGTTTCCGAGTACTCGCCCCCGAACCGTGCTTGCACCTCTCGGCGCACACGGCTCTCCACTTGTTAATTCAGTTTGCCATTATGTAAGTTGTCGTGACAGTTTTTACAGAGCGCTAATGTCTTGCGGTTTCTCGCAATCATAAAGTGCTCCCAATAGCTTTTACCTTTCAGGTCTTTGAGCTTCCTGACGTGATGCATTTCAATATCACAGTCCGTTGCGCCGCACAGCTCGCATTGCCGGGCGGACAGCCTTGCCATCAAGCTTGTTTTGCTGGAATACATCACCGTTTTCGGAATTACATCTACCACAGCGTTTTTCTGCATCGGCTTTCTTGCGAAACCCTCGTTGTAAAACAGCCGCGTTTTGGTTTTTCCCTTTTTGTCGGTGAAATGCACTCCAAAGTTCTTGCCGATACGCAGTTTCCCAATCATTCTGCGCATAGTGGTGCGATATTTGGTCGCAAAGGTTTTAAACATACTGTACTGCATGATATAGCCGAATGTGCTTGCGTGAGAGGCATTATTGGCAATTCGATAATAATTGCGGAAGCCCCGGATTTCACTATTGTACTGGTTAAGGATTTCGAGATCATCGTTATCCTTAAGATAATAGCGGGTTTTCGCTTTCCAGTTGTCTTTACCATAAACCGTCTTTTCGATGGTCATAGCTCCGTATTCCAACAGCTTTTTACGCATTAACTCATGCGGCAATTCCAAACACACAGTACCGTTCAGATGGCGGCAAAGCCGCCCTGTCTTATCCCGTTTGGTGGCGACAGAGCGCCGTACATAAATGTCGTACCCCAAAAACCTCGCTCTTTTTTCGGAATGGGTTATCAGCGTTTTCTCGTCGGACAGCTCCAATTTGAGCGTGTCAGCAACGAACGCTCTGACCTGTTCCTTAATTGCAATTGCGTCCTCTTTACTTCCGATAACGCCGACAAGGAAATCATCGGCGTAACGGACATATTGAAGCCGCTTGAAGCTGGTGTCAAACGGGTCAGAATAAGGCATAGTCAGCTTTTTGCGGTCAATCTCACGAATTTTTTCCGTGAGTACCAGCCTTTCTTCCTCTGATTCTGCATTGCGCAATTTCTTTGCAAGCACTCCACGTTTTTTCTCCAGTTCGTAGGTTTCAGGATAGACAGCTCGTTCGGCTCCCTTGTCAAACCGTTTTTTCAGCTCCTCCATATGCCTGTCCAATTTATCCAGATAGATGTTAGCTAGAATAGGGCTGATGATACCGCCCTGCGGCGTACCGCTGTAGGTGTTATGGTACTGCCAGTCCTCTAAATATCCAGCCTTGAGAAACTTACGGGTAAGCCGCAGAAACTTTTCATCTTTGATACGCTCCGCTAAAATTCCTATCATGACTTCGTGATTGATATTGTCAAAGAATCCCTTAATATCTCCCTCGACAAACCACTTTACGCCGGTAAAGCAAGTTTGCACTTGATTCAGGGCCGTATGGCAGCTATGATTCGGGCGAAAACCGTGCGAGGTTCTCGCAAAGCCGCCCTCGTATACTGCTTCCAGCAAAAGCCGCACACATTCCTGCACCAGCTTATCGTCAAAAGACGGGATTCCCAGCGGACGCATTTTTCCGTTTTTCTTTGGGATATAGGTTCTTTTTGATGGCTGTGGCTGATAGCTCTCGTCCCTTAGGCTCGCAATAATGCCGTCAATGCGATTCAGGCTCATTGCGTCGATGGTTTTGCCATCGGTGCCTTTTGTCATATTTCCTTGGCTGGCATAGATATTTTGGTATGCCAGCAAAAACAGCTCGCGGTTGTACAGATTGCGATAGAGCCGCTCGTAGGAATACGACCTGTCACTGCTGTGGTTCTGCAAACTGCTTAACAAATTGATTGGATTTCTCATGGTGTATCACACACCTTCCTTTCTCCATTGTTAAGATAACAAGCTGCCGCCCTTCGCCATGCGGACGGCTTTCCCGTCCTCGGACTACTACGGCGGCTCCGTTGCCATACCGAATATTCGGCGTCATCTTTCTTGGCAGAGCCTTGAAATTTATCACCACAAGGGCATTTCGCATAGCCGATTTCCCGGCGTTTCGGGTTAGGCAATCCCCGTTTAACGAGATAGTAATGGCTTTGATGATTGTCGGATAGCGTTTCCGTCCTTTTCTCCATATGGAGTTGAGTCACACAGAAGCTCGTCCGCATATACTCGACTAATGTATTGCGGCTGTGTGATATGGCGATAGCTGTCTTTCGTCATAGTTCCTACATAAACCTCTCGGACTGCGCTTCAGGCAGTATGGCTTTTATCCTCATATCATCTGTTTCATCTTCCCATTCAGTCGTGAGTTGACAACTACCCAACTTATGGGTTTACCGGTGTGCTATTTTCCCTTGCGAGGTTTTCCTCTCAGGTAAGCCGGTTGATGACGGGTATCATAAGCTTTAACCCGCTGGACTGCCAAATCCAGAATTACTATATCGCCTCTACGGGCGCACAATCAAAATACGCCATCCCCAATTTGGCAAAGAAGAACACTGCCAAAATGAGGTCAATGGCGGGAAACACCACGTTGTTGACAACCGTCTTGATCTGACCGGAGGCGTCCCGCCAAGTACCCTCAAT
>JAAYNF010000161.1 GCA_012520975.1 Clostridiaceae bacterium
AACGCATTGACGTGATTGCTACCGCCCAGCGATTGGGCGCTACGGTCATGGACCTGGAAAAACTCGAATTGACTTATGCGCCGCCCTATTCGTCTGCCAAGGATCCGGTCAACATGCTTGGATTTACAGCCGTCAACATGATGCGTGGCGATGTAGCGGTATTTCATTACCACGATGTTGCGGACCTCGATCCGAATCGAGACCTGCTTGTGGATGTCCGGTCCAAAGAGGAGTCTTTGCCGGGCAGTATCGCCGGTGCGGTCCATATCCCACTCGAAGAGCTTCGCGACCGTCTTGATGAGCTGCCGCAAGATCGCCGGATTTATCTATTCTGCCGAGTCGGCCGGCGCAGTTATATCGCTGCCAGAATCCTTGAGCAGAACGGTTTCACCGAGGTTTTTAGTCTCAGTGGCGGTTATGAATTATATCACTCGGTGGTTCTCGACCAAACAGCCGAGAACGCTTGTTTGTCTAAGGAGGAACAACAATGAAGATAACATTTCTTGGCGCCGCCGAAGCGGTTACCGGCTCCTGTTTTCTGGTCGAAACGAATCACACCAGATTCTTGGTGGATTGTGGTCTTCATCAGGGATCTCCGGAAGAGGACCGGCTCAATCGCGCCCGATTTCCGTTTGATATTGACCATATCGATTTTATGCTGTTGACACACGCCCATATTGATCACAGCGGCCGCATTCCAAAGTTGTATGTTGACGGTTATCGCAAACCGATTTATATGACCAAGCCCACAGCCGAACTTTGCGGCATCATGTTGCCGGATTCCGGTTACATTCAAGAAATGGAAGCCGAATGGCGGAACCGGAAAAACAACAGGGCCGGCAGGCCGAAAGAAGATGCGCTTTATACAATGGACGATGCCCTGAAATGCCTGGAGATTTTCCAACCGGTACGATATGATGAGCCTTTTCAACCGGCAAAAGATGTTCGTGTGATCATGCGTGATGCCGGTCACATTCTTGGTTCAGCCATCTTGGAGATCTGGGTTGATGAGCCCGAGGCCGGAGAAGCGAAGGCCACCAAACTGGTCTTTACAGGCGACCTTGGCAACAAGGGCGTCCCGATTATGCGCGACCCGACGATTATTGACGGGTGCGATTATTTGGTTGCCGAATCCACGTATGGAGACCGGGATCACGTGGAGACCGGCAACGATGTGGAACGATTCGTCCGTATTATCAACGAAACCATTGCCCGCGGCGGCAATGTCATTATTCCGTCCTTTGCGGTGGGACGCACACAGGAGGTCATTTACGAACTCAACCGTCAGATCGACATTTACAAAGATCAGCTGGTTCCGTTCATGGAAACACCGGTCTATGTCGACAGTCCGCTGGCGGTTTCGGCCACGAAAATATTCCGTCAGAACACGGATTGCTATGACGATGAAGCCCGGAGATATGTGGAAAATGGGGACCATCCCCTGGACTTTCCCAATCTGTATTTCACCGCCAGCGTTGAGGAGTCCAAGCAGCTGAATATCGATCCGGAAAGCAAGATTATCATATCGGCCAGCGGTATGTGTGATGCCGGTCGCATCAAGCATCACCTCAAACATAATTTGTGGCGGCCGGAGTCGACCGTGTTGTTTGTGGGTTATCAGGCCAAAGGCACACTCGGGAGACGCATCCTGGACGGGGCGAAGAAAGTTCGTATTTTCCAGGAGGATATTGCGGTCAGGGCTCGGATCGAATATTTTCAAGGATTCTCCGGCCATGCCGATCGAGAGGGCATGTTGGAGTGGATAGGAGCCATGCGCAAAAAACCCAAGCTGATCATTCTGGTGCACGGCGAACCGGACGTGTTGCCGAAATTTTCCCAAACCATGGAGGATCGGCTTCACATTCAGACACAAATAGCCAAGCTGGGTCAATCGATCGATCTGGGGGCTTATGTCAGCCGGAGCCGGCTGGCGGAACTGGTGTTGACCGAAAATGCCCTGAAACGAAGAATTGTTTCTGTTACGGCAAAACTTGATGAATTGCAGGCCGAACTTAACCTGCTGGCTGAGCAAAGCAAAGCTGCCATTCATGAATCCAAAACCGGTACGGAGCGAGATGAGATCCTGGCGAAATTTAAAGATCAAGTTCAGAAAAAGACCGAAGAAATCTTGGCAAATGTGCGTTAGGTCAAACGTCGCGACCGACCGAAGCGATCGGTAAAGGCCCGAAAGGTCAAAAAAACTGTAAGCGGATGACGGTCTTCTGCTATAATGAATTTACAAATGGAAAAAGAGCAAGGCGAGGTGCTGACTGTGAAAGTGAAACAAAAAGTTCAGGACTTTATGTCCGGCTATCGGATGGATTGCAAAAGCATCGACCTCGATGCGGTTTGCGCTGCGTTTATCGATGAAATGACCGCCGGCCTGACGGATCAGGGTAGTTCGCTTGCGATGATACCGACCTATATCCGCATGGATAGCGTTGTGCCGCGCAATGAGAAAGTTATCGTTATCGATGCCGGCGGCAGCAATCTGCGCGTTGCCCTGGTCTGGTTTGATGATCAGGAAAAGCCGGTGATCGAAGGCCTGTCCTTCTACAAAATGCCCGGTTCCGACCAGCCGGTCAGCCGCGATGTTTTTTATCAGACCATTGCGGAATATTTAAAACCGTTGCTGCCGTACAGCCGTAAGATTGGTTTTTGTTTCTCATATCCGACCGAAATGCAGGCCAGTCGCGATGGCCGCGTTCTTGCGCTGACCAAGGAAGTTGTCGTCCATGGCCTGGAAGGCGATATGATCGGCGAAAATCTGCTCAAGACCATTCGTGAGATGGGTTTTCCGGAAGAGCGGTCCGTGGTCATCCTCAATGACACAGTGGCCTGTCTGCTGAGCGGCGCTTTTGCCAATGCCGATCGCGTCTTTGACAGCTATATCGGTCTGATTGTCGGAACCGGAACCAACACGTGCTATGTTGAAAAAACCGCGGCAATTCCGAAGCTTCATATTGAGACAAGCGACGAGACCATGTTGATCAATATCGAATCGGGCGGTTACGGCGGTGCTCCGCGTGGCCAAATTGATGTGGAGGTTGATCAAAGAACCACCAACCCGGGGGATCAAAAATTCGAAAAAATGATCTCGGGTCACTACCAAGGCATGATGTTTGAGGCGCTGATGGTTCATGGGCTTGAAGACGGCCTTTTCAGCCGCCGGATCCCGGCAGGTGAAGTCAAAATCAGCAAAATCGGCGCTAAAGATCTGGATGAGTTTTTATTCTATCCCTATGACGAAAACCGGGTTCTGCTCAGGTTCCTTGCCGACAATGGCATCCAAGCCACCAAGCAGGATCGTTTGGTTCTCTACTACTTAATCGATGAGCTCATTGAACGGACGGCTATTTTTGTCACCGCCAACATCTCGGCGGTTATGAGCAAAACCGGTTCCGGAACCAACCCCTGCCGACCGGTCTGTGTGACCGCGGATGGCTCGACCTTCTACAAATCCAAAATGTTCCGGGACAAGCTCGCCCATTATGTTAAAACCTATATGAACGAAAAGAAGGGCCAGTATTGCGATTTTGTCAAGGCCGAAAACGGAAACTTGGTCGGAACGGCGGCTGCCGGTCTTCAGGCATAAGCAAGAGATGGCATACCGGACACAACCGGGCGGACTCCGGAATCTTTTCCGCACTCCCATGAAAAGAACGATGAAACATTCATTTTGGTGGTCATGGCTGTTTGTTTTGCTTTTTCTTGCCGCGAGTCTGTCCGGCTGCTCGCTGTATAAACCGAAAACCGCTCTGACGGCCGATCAATTTCGCGACAAAATGAGCCATGCCGGCTATTCCATAACCGATGTCACGGATCAATTCGAAAAAGGATCCGTTGAGATGGTTCTGATCGCCGAACTTGCGGATCATCAAATTGAATTCTATGTGATGCCGACCGTCGCCAAGGCGGAAACAGCCTTTGCCGTTAACCGATCCGACATTGAAGCCATCGCGGGCAGCAGCTTCAGCAGCAGCATCAATGGCAGCAACCACAATTCATATACACGAAAAACGGCGAGGGGCTATTATCTTGTCTCGCGGATCGAAAACACGCTGGTTTTTGTGTCTGAAGAAGCCGAAGAGGGAAAAACCATTCGTGAAATAATCCAACAACTCGGTTATTAATTTGACTAGCGCCCCAGACAGTTGCGCATCAGTTTCTGGTGCCGGCGAACCTGTTCGACTTCATTAACCGTACCCGGCAAAACACGTTGGCCTTCAAGTTCCGTGCTGATATAGCCCTTGTAGCCGCCTTCCTGCAGAGCCTTAAAATACAGCGGATAATCCATTTCATCACTGGTATAGTCTTCATTGGTCCAGTTGGTTTTACCATGAATATAGCAAAGCCTTGAAGCGTATTCCTTGATGACCTTGGGTGGCGATATCCGGCCTTTCGCACGGTTGGCATAAGCCATATCGGCCGGTCCGGCGCCCATGGCTTTCAGTTTGGCAAACATTTCTTCCCAGTCCACGTCTATTTCGCCATCATCGGTTGTCTTGAATGCGCCGGCTTTGCGACGGTATTCACGAACCAGCTCGATGCAATCAGGATTGGCACCGCGGGAAATAGCGGCCTTGATATTGTTGGGGAAATCATCGCGAAGACAGCAACTGAAATCCAGCATCAGCCCGGCATAGGGAATGCCGGTACGCTCAATCGCTTCGAGAAAATCGTCGTTGCCGCCGTCATCCAGATGTCCCGGCGCATGCACTTCGAGCGCCATCATCACATCATATTCCTGACAGACCGGCAAAAGACGCGCCATAATTTCGGCGTTGACAACCGAATGGGCCGGTTCGTCATTCATAATGAACATCCCGTTATGTCCGTCATGGGACAACCGGATGTATTTGCAGCCCAGCTTGTGTGCTGTTTTGATATACTGGACCGAAACGTCAAAAACCTCGTCGTCGTTCAGATAGCGATTCGGATCCCGCCAGAATGTCCGGTCGGAAAAGTGTTCATAACAGACCGGGGTCAGTTGGAGATTATCCATCATATAAAACCACTTATATAGAAATTCATCGCTGACAAAGGGAAAGTCGCGGATCATGGCTTCGCCAAATATTTCCACGCCTTCTGCTCCCGCGCCGGCGATCGCGGTCAGACAACCTTCGAGATCCAGATGACGAAGATAGAAGGCTTCCTGGTAACTGTACATGGAGACGCCGAGCTTGATATCATGATTGGTACGCATATCGTGATCCTCCTTGACGACCGGCCATCAAACGATGGTTACGGGCTTGGCGCAATAAGCCGTGCTGCTGTAGTGGTCCCGCAGGGCCAAACCGAACTTGACATCGTGAATACCCTGCTCAATGCCACCCGGAATTTCGATAAAAACCCGCAGATAATCACCGTACTTCCAGAACCAGTTAATTTCGATCTTGTCGGTCCCGACATCAGCAAACGGATGTTGGCGATTCTCATACCAGATGGAAAGGCTTTCTTCCGGAATTGCAACTCCGTCAACTTCGAAGGTCAGGGCCCGAATCTGATTGATGGGCAACCCACGGTAGCCGCATATGCGGATATCCAGGCAATACCCGATCCGTTGGCCCTGGCTGTAAATATTACGGCCATAATCAGCCAAAATCAACGGATTGAAACGGGTTCTCGGACCTTGGAAATCGGCAATTTTGTCGAAATCCGGATCATTCTGGCCCATACCGATGGATTTACGTATGATGGTTTTGAATGGTGTGTCCATAACGGTTCTCCTTTCAGACTTAAGATTAATTGAAATGGAATGACATTGGCTCTAGTCACTTTTTTTGTCGGAAATACTCCGGAAGTGCAAAAGGGGGCCGATAAAAACAAAGGCCAGCACGACGTAGAAGCCGGGTGCTGCCAATAGATTGGCTATTTTTTTCTGTCCCAAGGCTATCAGGATAAATAGGACCAATTGCACGATCAACCATTGTAGAGCCTGTTTTAGGGCGGATTTCTTGCTGTTGGTTTTCATTAACCGGGCGAGGAAAAAGGTCAGGGCAAATACCGGCAAGGCAGCGATCAGGAATGTGATCGAGAGGCGCCAGGTTTCCCCCTTATCGGCGGGCAAATGCAAAAAAAGCGAGGCCAGCAACATAACCGAATTGGTGACCGCAAATATGATACAACCGATAACCAGATTATAATACGTTTTCATATGATCAAATTATAGCACGAAAATCGCAAGCACCAGTGGTAAAAAGTGGGACGATCTGTTTTTTCGGCTACAAGCGCGACTGCTTTTGGGAGGCCGGCAGCAAAAAATGACCTTAGCAAACAGAACATCGACGATATGACCGGGGATTTTAATCGATCATCTTGTTATCGCCACCATTACCGTTCGGCTGTGAGGTCGGCGGCGGCGGCCTGACGCAGGCTGGATGGGGTTGAGCCTCGAATTTCGGAGAACACACGATTAAAGGTTCGGATGCTGTTGAACCCGCACTCAAAGGCGATTTCGGTAATGGGCCGGTTTGAGGCGGTGATCAGGCGATGGGCCTTGTCGACCCGTAATGTATTCAAATACCGTTTGAAGGTTAGGCCGATTGACATACTGAAGAGACGGGAAAAATAAAACGGGCTGATGTTAAGGTGAGAGGAAATATCGTTCAGAGTTATCTCCTGTTCATAATTTTCATTAATATAGCGAATGGCCTTTTGCAACAAGCGTTTGCTGCCATGTCCCAACAGACCGGACTCCAGATTGGCTGACGATTCGGGACAAATCCTGAGAAAGCGGCTGGACAGCTCGGCCAGACGCCCTCTGACAATTGTTTCATAAGCGTTGCCCTTGTTGTTGATCTCATGATAGATGACATTAAAACAATCGCGCAGCCCGTCGGCCGCAACTCGATCGAAATCGTTGTTGCAGGTTTTACGGCTGATAATGGTGTTGGCAAGCGTCATTTGGTCAATATCCATCAAACCACGGAGCATTTCCGGACGGAAGACAATAATTAAAACTGTCGAATCTCGGTCCTTGCTGTCATAATAGTGGATGTCGCCGTGTCCCAGCATGGCCATATCACCGGCTTCCAGCACATGGTAACCGGAATTGAGACCCAAGCCGAGAGAGCCTTCTTTAACCAAGACAAATTCCACCTCGGTATGCCAATGCGCGAGAAAATTAATATTACGAAACATCGCCGCGGTTACCGGCATTTTGTCAGGGTACTCACGATTCTCAAGATAGGCCATTTTTTGACTCCTTTTAGATTGGCTTTATTATAATGAGGACAGCAAAATATGTCTAGTTGCTGATATAAATTGGCAAGCTGATCAAAGAAGTCTTTGATATAATAAACAAAAGGCACCCATAAACAGGGTCAAAGAGTATAGCATCATGCAGATGTGACCATCCGCCAAGATATATTAATTCCAAAATTATTAAGGAGAGGTGAAAATCAATGTCAAGACCAGTAACATTATTTACCGGACAGTGGGCAGATCTGCCTTTCGAGGAAGTCTGTCGCCTAGCCAAGGAAATGGGCTTTGACGGAGTGGAGATCGCCTGCTGGGGCGATCACATGGACGTCCGCAAGGCCGCAACAGACCCGGCTTACGTGGCCGATCGCAGGCGAATCCTAGCCGAAAACGATTTGATCTGTCAGGCGCTGGGCGCGCACCTTGCTGGCCAATGCGTCGGTGATCTTTGGGACAAGCGCTTAGACAATTTCGCGCCGGATGCTTACAAAGGCAAACCGGAGGAGATCCGTGCCTGGGCCATTGAGGAGATGAAGTTTGCCGCCAGGGCGGCTAAGGCCATGGGCTGCAGTGTCGTCACCGGTTTCATGGGCTCGCCGATTTGGAAATTCTGGTATTCATTCCCTCAGACTCCCGAATCCATGATCGAGGAAGGCTATGATGAGATCGTTGAGCTCTGGACGCCGATTCTCGACGAATTTGCCGCCTGCGGGGTTAAGTTTGCCCTCGAGGTTCATCCGACCGAGATTGCGTTTGACTTCTACACTTCGCAAAAATTATTCCGCGAAAAATTCAAGGATAACAAAACCCTCGGCATCAACTTTGATCCCAGCCATCTGGTCTGGCAAGGAGTGGAGCCGCATCTCTTCATCCGTGAATTCGGCGATTTGATCTATCACGTTCATATCAAAGATACACTGGTCAACCTCCATGGTACAGAGGGTATCCTGGGTTCTTTCTTGACCTTCGGCGATGTGCGTCGCGGATGGAACTTTGTGTCCCCCGGCCACGGCAGTGTTGATTTCGAACTGATCATCCGCGAGCTCAACGCCATCAACTACCAAGGCCCGTTGTCGGTCGAGTGGGAGGACAGTGCGATGGATCGTGTGTTCGGTGCCCGAGAGGCTTGTGAAATGGTCAAGCAAATTGACTTTGACCCGTCCTCGGTCGCTTTTGACGACGCACTGAAAAAATAAGAAGGGAGACACAATATGGATACTCAATTTGCCAAGCTTCTTCAAATCGGAATCGTAGTCGAAGATGCCGAGGCCTCCGCCAAGCGCTTTGAGGAGGACTACGGCATGGGTCCTTGGAATTTTTTGGATTTTGGACCGAAGCTTTTTCCCAAGATGCTGGTCAACGGTGAGCCCGGTATGATTGAAGGCAAATTTGCTTTCTGCAAGGCCTACGGTATCGAGATCGAGCTGATTCAGCCTGTCAACGACAGTCCGTACAAGACCTGGCTGGAAGAGCATGGCCCCGGGATTCATCACATTGCCGTTGTCACTCGTGATTCTTTCCACGATGTCATTGCCGAGCATGAGCGGAAAACCGGCAAAAAGCCGTGGCTCTGGTGCAAAGAAGACAACGGTAAGGAAAACGAGGGCATGGAGTTTGCCTACCTCGACTTGGTAAAAGAACTGGGCATTTTTGTCGAGATCTACAACGAGGAGCGAGAAGGCGGATTGCCGGCATAAGTTTGCGCTGACGCACAAATCTTGTTAATTAAAAACCGGGATCTAATCCTTCATTTTGGATTGGATCCCGGTTTTGCTTAAGTGCCGTTTGTTTAGTTGGCCAGAATGGCCTGCCAAATCCGATCGTAGGTGGAATCGATTGCCTCACTGGAATAGTAAATCTCCAGACTTTGCATGGTTTCTTCGTCGGGATAGTAGCTGAGATTGCTGATTATTTCCGCAGGTAAGCCTTTCAGCGCTTCGGTGTGAGGCGTCGAATAACCAACATAGACCGCGTTGATCAGGGCAATTTCCGGTTCGTAGAGGAAGTTGATGAAATCATGGGCTCCGTCCGGGTTGGCGGCATTTTGGGGAACGCAAAGCATATCAACGGACAAGTTGGAGCCTTTAGGCAGAACATATTGTAATTTGTCCGGATCTTCCTGGGCTTCTTCGAGTCGGATCTGGCAGACAACATGGTCGCCGGACCAGACCACACCGGCAAGCAGCTCGCCGCTGACATATTTATCCTTTAACTCATCAATGCCGACCAAGGGACGGACATTCTTGCGCTGATCGATAAGCAGGTTCTTCGCTTGATCCAATTCACCGCTGTCAAGGGTGTTCAGGCTGTAGCCGAAATAATTCAGCGCAACACCGATTGACTCGCGCATGCTACTGTACATGCCGATTCGGCTGTCCATAGCCGGATCAAAAAGGATATCCCAGACCTCCGTTGGGTCGTTGGCATTGATGGGAGTAATTTCTTCTTGGTTGTAAAGCAGGCCGACGGTGCAATACATATAGGGAACAGCGTAGTTGGAAACCTTATCGCTTAAAGCCTGATCGGAATCGTAGGTCAAGTTGTCCAAACGACGATCCAAATATTTTTTAACATTGGGCAGCCGAGATTGATCCAATTCCTGAAGGCGGCCTTCCTTGATCAGCCGAACCACCATGTAATCCGATGGCACCAAGATGTCATAGCTTTCCGTGTCCAATTTGGCATACATCTTTTCATTATCATCATAAGTTTGGTAATTGACCTTGTATTGCGGGTATGCCGCCTCAAATTCGGCGATGACATCCTTGATTTCATATTCCCGACCGCGCCAAGCAATGGTGTCGCTTTCCCGACTGATGTATTCCCCCCAATTGTAAACGGTCAAGATGGTTTTGCCGTCACCGGACCGGCATCCGGAAAGGGTGGCGGCAACGACAACCGCCAGAAGCAAAAGGATCAGGACAACTTTTTTCATTTACGCAAATCTCCTTGGTTTTGTTTATCCCGCAGATCGCGGGTTGTACGAATGTTGACAAGCAATAACAGGACGAGAACCGTGAGGAACATCAAGGTGGACAAAGCGTTGATCTGTGGATTAACGCTTTTTCGTGCCATGGAGTAAATGGTGATGGCCAAGGTGGAAACTTGGTTGCCGGCCGTGAAATAACTGATGACAAAATCGTCGATTGACAAGGTGAAGGTCAAAATCAGAGCCGTCACAATCCCGGGCATGATCTCGGGCAAAATCACCCGAATGATGGCCTGCCGCGGCTTGCATCCAAGATCCAGAGCGGCCTCAAAAAGGTTGCGATCAAGCTGTCGGAACTTGGGAGAGATGGACAGAATGGCGTAAGGAATGTTAAAGGCGATATGCGCCAGAAGCAAGGTGGCAAAGCCTGTTTTCAGGCCGATAAAGTAAAAGAGCAGCATCAGCGATACGCCGGTGACCAGGTCGGGAGTGATGTTGGGGATGTAGGTTACATTCATGATCAGGCTGCGCAGACGCCGGTTTAAAGAATTGAGCCCGATACAGGTGATTGTGGCGATTACGGTCGAGACCAAGGCAGATACCACGGCGACAATCAAGGTCACCTGCAAAGCCCGCAGAATGTCAACGTTTTGGAATAGTTTTCGATACCATTCAAGGGTAAATCCACCCCAGACCGCCCGGGAACGGGTTTTATTAAAGGAAAAGACAATCAGCACCGCCACCGGCGCGTACAAAAAGAGGAAGATCAGGATCATATAGATGTTTTTGCCAAGCCGCGCGATCATGCCAACAACCCTCCTTCACTGCTTTCCTGCTCATATTTGGTCAATATTCTCATGCTGGCCAAGACGAATATCATCAGCAGAATGGACAGGGCCGAACCGGTCGTCATGTCTCGTGAGACCATGAATTGTCGTTCAATGGCGTTGCCGATCAGCAGGTAACGACCGCCGCCCAGTAGGTCGGGAATCAAGAAGGTGGTCATGGCCGGCATAAAGACCATGTTGATGCCGGACAGGATGCCGGGAAGACTGAGAGGAAAAGTCACGCGGAGGAAGGTCCGAGTGCTATCTGCGCCCAAGTCCTCAGCCGCTTCGATCAGGCTGGGGCTGATCTTGACCAGAACCGAATGAATCGGCAGGACCATAAAGGGCAGATAGTTGTATACCATACCCAGCCCGATGCCGAAGTCATTGTAAATGAACTGAAAAGGGCCGATGCCCAAATAGCCGAGAAAGGTGTTGACAATGCCCATCGGCTCCAGCAACGCCAGCCAGGCGTAGGTTCGCAGCAAGGCATTCATCCACATCGGCATGATGAAAAGAAACAGCCAGAAATTGCTTTGACCGCGCCGGGCGCGTGAACGTTTTGCCAAGATATAGGCGGCCGGGTACCCGATTAAAAGGCAAACAACCGTGCTGATCAAAGCAATTTCCAATGATTTGGCAAGCACATTGATGTAAATCGGTACCTGCAGATTGAAACCCAAAAGATCGGCCAGGCCAAACAGGTTAAAGGCGACGGTATTGTCGGTGGCAAAAACGTTGCGAAAACCCTGTAGCGTAAAAAACAACCGGCCATCCGCGTCATAAGCGGTCAGGGCGTAAAAGGCGACCAGCATCAAAGGCGCCACGGTAAAGACAGCCATCCACAAAACATATGGATAGGCCAACCGACGCATCCTCATCACCAATCGTCCTCCGGGAATTGCTCAGGGAACTTGGCATCCCCTTCCGAAACCGTGGGACGCCGGTCCGGCGAATGTTCGGATTTTTTCATGATATGAATTTCATCCGGGTCGAAAGCCAATCCGACATGGCTGCCCTCGTTTGCCTTGTCCGTGCTTTGCACCAGCCATTCGTGCTGGTCGGTCTCGATCAGCATTTCGTAGTGAACCCCCTTGAAAACCACCGAGCTGACCACCCCGGAAATACTGTCGTCGGTCGGAGCTTCCAGTCGGATGTCCTCGGGGCGAATGACCACGTCGACCTCATCGGAACCGGGTCGAGGATCGACGCAGGCAAAGGGATATCCTGCGATTTCAACTTCAAAATCGCGTGTCATGCGACCGGGCAGGATATTGCTTTCGCCGATAAAATCGGCAACAAAGGCATTTTCCGGCTCATTATAAATATCCGTCGGCCGGCCGATCTGTTGAATGACCCCTTCTTTCATAACGATGATGGTATCAGACATGGTCAGGGCCTCTTCCTGATCATGGGTGACATAGACAAAGGTGATGCCTAGGCTGCGCTGCATATTCTTCAATTCGATCTGCATTTCCTTGCGCATTTTCAAATCCAAGGCTCCCAGAGGCTCATCGAGCAGGAGAATCTGCGGTTTCAGGACAAGGGCCCGAGCAATGGCCACACGCTGCATCTGGCCACCTGACAATTGGTCAACCCAGCGATTACCGTAACCTTCCAAGTCTACCTGGCGCAGTGCCTGTTCAACACGTACGCGAATTTCGGCCTTGGACAATTTGCGCTGGATGCTTAAGCCAAAAGCCACATTGTCATAAACATTCAGATGAGGGAATAGGGCGTAACGCTGGAATACCGTATTGAGCTTGCGTTGGTGTGGTGGGGTGTTGAGAATTGTTTTACCCTCGAAAAAAACATCGCCGGAATCAGGTTGCTCAAAACCAGCCAGTATACGCAAAGTGGTTGATTTTCCACAGCCGCTGGGGCCAAGCAGGGTGATAAATTCGTTGTTGCGAATATAAAAGGTGATATCCTTAAGGACGTGTGCGTCGCCAAAATACTTATTGACGCCGACAACCTCAATGATATGAGAGGAGCCGGCTTGGCTGCCAAGACGGTTCGGACTCGTTACGTTTGGCAAATCCGCTGATTTCCGCCTGTTTTTCCCGAAAAAACTCTTCATTCCCAACTCCTTTGCAAGACGCTGCCAAAAGGCGCATAAAGGTATTATACTAACGCCCGGAATTTATGTAAATACAATTTGCCGGCAAGTTGATTTTTTCGGCCCGAAGGCTTATGCTGTCTTTTGAATGACCGTTAATCGGTTCAGACGATGCCAATTGGAGGAGACCATGGCCAATGACCAAGCAGAAAAGCAGAACAGCCGATCGATTCGCGACAAAATCACCGGAGCCCGTCGGGTTGTGATCAAGGTCGGCACGTCGACAATCACCTATGAGAATGGTCGATTTAACCTGAGCAATTTGGAACACCTCTGCCGCTCCATTGCCAATCAAATGAATCAAGGGCGTGAGATCATCTTGGTTTCCTCGGGGGCGATCGGCGTTGGTGTCGGTCGCCTGCGCTTGGCGAAAAAACCCAAAACCATTCGAGAAAAGCAAGCAGTGGCGGCGGTCGGCCAGTGTGAATTGATGAATATGTACAGCCGGCTGATGGCCGAACATAATTATACTGTGGCTCAGATTCTTTTGACCAGAGATGATATTGAAGAGAAAATTACCCGCCAAAATATCTGTAATACCTTTGAAGCTCTTATTGAAAGAGAAATCCTCCCGGTGGTCAATGAAAATGACACCGTTTCAACACGGGAAATCTATCACAACGGCACCTTTGGCGACAACGACACCCTATCGGCCATTGTGGCGGACTTGATTAATGCCGACCTGCTCATTATCTTGTCCGACATTGACGGCCTTTATACCCATGACCCCAGAATCAGTACCGAAGCCCGCCTGATTGCAACGGTTGATCGGATCGACAAGACCATTGTGGACAGTGCCGGCGGCGAGGGCAGCCTGAGGGGCACCGGTGGCATGCGCAGCAAAATTTCCGCCGCCCGTATCGCTGTCGATTCCGGTTTGGAAACGGTCATCGCCAATGGATCTATTCCGCAGATCATTGACGACATTCTTGATGGACAGGAAAAAGGCACCTACTTTCGGGTGCCTGAAAATCATCGATAAGCAATTCGGTTCAACGTCTTCGGCCGAACCGGCCGGCAATTCACTTAATCTCCCGGTATGAGGTCGATTATGGGATCGGTGGGCTCGGGAAATGGCGTCGGCGTCGGTGTCGGTTCCGGTTCGTGCAGGATGCAGTCGCCGGATGGATTCAGTATGGAACCGGGTATGAAATATTCACTCACGGTGTTTGGACAATATGGATTGGCTTTGCTTCCTGAGTCCTTGCAGATGGTCATCGTCAGCAATCCGCTGGGCGGATCAAAATCAAGTGGCTCCAGCCCCTCGTGGATCTTGTTCATGGCGTCCTGCCAAATGTGAATGGCATTGGTGCGGTCGCCGGAAGGAATCTGGGTAAAGCCCAAGCGATTATCGTAGCCGTACCAGACCGCCGCCGAATAATAGGGGGTGTAGCCGCAGAACCAGCGATCACGATAGTCATCCGTCGTGCCGGTTTTGCCGGCGGCATAGACATCGCCGACCTTGCCGCCAATGGTCGACGCCGTTCCGCTGACGGTAACATCATGCAAAATCGAGGTTACCACATAAGCCGTCGTCGGTTTAAAAATTTCACGGAAATTCGGCTTGTTTTCCAACAGAACCGTGCCATCGGCGTCCAGCACACGCGTATAGGCGTAGGGTTCGGTATAAATACCGCCATTGGCAAAGGCACTGTAGGCCGCAGCCATTTCGAGGCTGGTGGTGCCGTATGTCAGAGAACCCAGCCCAAGGGACGGCCCGCTGTCGTTGACCTTATCAAAAGAGATCCCCAAATGGGTCAGATACTGTTGCGCGGTATCAATACCCAGCATTTTCATCAAAACTTGGACAGCGATGGTGTTGGAAGATATCACAATGGCATGCCGCACCGTCATGTTGCCGCGATATCCGGAGTAGCTGTTGCGTGGATAGGGCTTGGTAGGCTCGTCCCGATTATAGAATATTTCGTGATCATCAAAAATTGTCGCGGCCGAGATGATCCCGGTGTCCAGCGCCGGTCCGTAAACAGCCAGCGGCTTAATGCTCGATCCCGGGCTGCGACGGCTATCGGCCGCCCGGTTCATGACGAAATTGCCCGTCTTCTCACCGTAGCCGCCGACCATTCCCTTGATTTGGCCCGGTTCCTGATTGGATATGACCACAATGCTGCCATTGGGAGCCTCGGGAAACTCTTCGATTTTGGAACGATCCTTGACAAACAGATTTTCGGTCTTAAAGGTCGATTCAATAGCCGCCTGCACGTCGGGTGCCATTGTGGTCTCGATCGTCAGGCCATAGTTGTATACCGCAATGGTTGCCATGTCCCGGCTGTAGCCGCGCCGTTCGACCAGATCTTGGATGACCTCCTTGATGACGTAATCGACGAAATAGGAATTGATTTGGGTTCCGGTGAGGGTTTGGGGTTTTTGACGGAAAATCAGCTCGGTATCCAAAGCGCGCTCGTACTGCCTTTTCGAAATCATTTCCAGTTCGTACATCTTGCCAAGGACAATGCGCATCCGTCGCAAAGCGTTGCGACGGCCGGTTTCGGTCATCGGATTGTAGGTTGAGGGGCGATTGGGCACTCCGGCCAGAAAGGCGCATTCGACCAGATTCAGATCGGCTGCGTCTTTGTCGAAATAGGCTTTGGCGGCCGACTGAACACCCACGTAGCTATTGCCCATCGGAGTCAGATTAATGTAGAGCTCCATGATTTCGTCTTTTGACTTTTCCTGTTCGAGGAGCAAGGCTTTGTACCATTCCTGAACCTTGCGCTGGGCAGAACGCATATCCTCGCCGGAAATCAGACGGACGGTCTGTTGGGTGATGGTGGATCCGCCATGGGTTGCCGATCCGTTATTGGCCAGTGCGCTCAAGATGGCGCTGCCGATACGGCGGATGTCGATCCCGGGATGCTCCCGGAAGCGTTCGTCTTCGATGGCGATAAAGGCCTCGTCAATATAGGTATGTTTGATGGAGCTGAAAGGGATGTACTCGCGATTGATGTTCTGACTGCCGGTTAAAATGGCTATTTCATTACCTTGGTCATCGAGGATTTTGCTGGTCTCGTTTTTGTTTTTGATCTGTTCGGTCACCACATGCTCGGCTGTTGAAATGTAGCCGACCAGCATTCCGCTGCCCAATCCGGCCAACACGAAGCCAATGATGATTAAGACGATAATGATCAGCAAAATGGTGCGTGTCAGAGCCAGGCTGACGATCCGAGGAATGGATAGCAGGTTGTTTCTGCGCGTCGGCTTGCCACGCAGACGGCGATGCAGATCTTTGCGGACGATATCAGAGGAACGCCGCCGAGGCGGCGGCGAATAGGATTGCTTCTGCTTTTTCATGGAATTACTCCATTATCATAGATTTGGGATTGACCGGATCGCCATTAAAACGAAGTTCGTAGTGCAGATGAGGACTCGTAGAGGTACCGGTATTGCCGACAAGAGCGATGGTTTCGCCTTTTTTGACATATTGCCCATAGCGGACCAAGAGCTTGCTGCAATGCATATAGGTGGTGGTGAAACCGTTGCCGTGATTGATCGTGACGTAATTGCCTGCCGATTGCCCATAGGACGCGGCGGTTACGCGTCCCGCCGCCGCCGCTTTGATCTTGGTTCCCCGTGGGGCTCCCACATCGGCGGCCGGATGAAAATGCCAATAGCCATGAATAGGATGTGTGCGGTAGCCATAGCCATTGTACCTGCCCGAGATGGGCTTGATGGTCGGCAGGTGGCTGAGCCGCTTGGCGATTTCATTTTTGTAAGGCTCCAAATCAATTTCCTTAGCGGCGTCGGTTTTGAGGAATTTTTTTAACTTGTAAGAAAGATTAACCAGATTTTTTGCTTCCTGGCGATAATCGGAAAAAGTTTTGCGGGAACGAGAAATGGACTTTTCTGCCAGATTGGCCATCAGAGCGTTGAGGATAGTGGATTCAAGATTATCCATTTCCGTACGTTGATCATCGATGGTTTGCTCTAGGCCGGCCGCCTTTGAGATCTCGGCATCAAGCTGTTCCTGAAGATTCAGCTGTTCAACCTGAGCGCACTGCTGGTTCGCGACGGCCAGTTGGTTGGCAAAAGCCGCGACACAGTCACCATCAAGGATCGGTGCCTCGGCGGATGTCGATTGGCCGTTACCCAATATAAAACCCGCTGCTCCTGCCGCCAATACAGTCAGGAGCATGATCGTGGCCAGAATGATTCTGCGATATTTAGAAAGGATCAGCCCGAATTTCCGTACCGGTCTGGCTGACGAACCACCGGCGGCAGAACGTCGATTCCGCATGATGTCTCCTTTCGACAAGGGAAATATGCGAGTATGATTATACCCAATAACAATGGTTTAGGCAAGACGGGACGGGGATGGTCAAAGGCAATGAAAAGCGGCCCCGGAATAATCCGGAGCCGCTAAAACCATCCTTGGCCGGTTACGCTTTCTTTTTCCCTCCAATGCTCAGGAGCAGATTCAACAGAATCCCAAAGATCGCGGCGCCTGCGATACAGGGAACCTCAATCCCGAAAAACGGAATGGATCCGTTAAACGCGTATTGTCCTCCCAGACCGATGATCATAATCGTCGCAACCACCGCGATGTTTTTGGAACTGAACATATCGGCCTTCTTATCAATCATGATCGCGATTCCCTGCGCGGCAATAGCCCCGAACAAATAAACTTCCAGCCCGCCGATAACCGGGATCGGTATAGAGTAGATGGCGTTTACAAGCGGAGTAAAGAATGAGATGGCCATCGCAAGAATGGCGGCTCCGATCAGAACCGGAATGGAAAACACTCTGGTAATCGCCATCGCGCTGATATTTTCCCCGTAATTGGTTCCGGCCGGCCCGCCGACGGCTCCGGCCACCATGTCGCCGATTCCGTCACCGATCAGGTTGTCTCCCAGTCGTTCCGCGATATCATACCGCTTCTTGCTCCCTTTTTTCTTGGCCAGATCGTTGACATAGATATCCAGCTGATAGACATGTGCGGTGGATTCCGGAATGGTTGCGATGGCAATCGGCATGATCGCCGCGACCGCCATCCAGCTTGGTTTTGGAAAGGTAAAGACCGGAAGCGCGAAGATTCCACTGTCCGCGGACTCCGAAAGCACCCTGAAGAAGTCAATCCCGGTTGTCCATTTCACAACAAAGGCAACGATAACACCAAGAATGGGACCCAGCAACAGCGGAAGCTGACTCAGCATCCCTTTCAAATAGACGGAGAACAGAATGGTTGCCAGAAGGGTCACCAGGGAAATCACCCAAGCCATATTGGCTGCAAGGGCGGCCTGGGGATCGGGAATCACAGGCACGGCGGCTGCATCAGAGAGGGCATTCCCCGCCAACGTCAGGCCGATTACCATGGCAACCGGACCGGTAATCGTTGCCGGAAGGAGTTTTTCAATAGCGCCCCTTCCAAGTTTTTTCACAATAATACCGGCGGCAATGGAAACCAGTCCGGACATGACAATACCAAACTGCGCAATTGCGATCTTATCGTTAAGAACCATCCCGGCCAGGGCTTCGGACGCCATCAGTCCGCCGATCGCGCCGATATAAGAGAAACTGGATCCATAGTACAGCGGGATTTTTCCTCTGGTTACCAGGATAAAGCACAAGGTTGCAAGACCGCTTGCAAAGATGGTCGTCGAAACATGAAAGCCGGTAATCAGTGCGAC
>JAAYNF010000162.1 GCA_012520975.1 Clostridiaceae bacterium
ACATTGAACGTGCCAAACACATTGTTTTTGACGGCTTCCTTGGGATTTCCCTCCATCAGAGGAACGTGCTTATGAGCGGCGGCATGAAAGATCAAATCAGGCCGGGTCTCGTGCAAGACCTCGTGAATGCACTGCTGGTCGCGCACGGAACCAATAAAGACACGCAGACGGAAATCGAAATTACCGATGGCTGCATAGCCGTTGTTGTAGTACTGTACGCTAAATTTACGGCTAAGTTCATTTTGCAGATCATAAACGCTGTTTTCATAAAAATCAAAAAGAACCAGCTCATTCGGGCGATACAAGGCCAGCTGCCGAACCAGCTCTGAACCGATAGACCCGCCGGCACCGGTGACCAGCACTGTTTTGCCGGTGATGATCCGGCCGGCCTGTTGCCGATCGAGTTGAATCTCGTCTCGCCCAAGAAGATCCTCAATTTTAACTTTTCGGATGGCATGGATATCAATCCGGCCGTCAATCAGTTCGTATATACCGGGCAATGTCTTGATCTCACAGTCGGTTTTTTGACACTCGCCGACGATTTCACGGATTTCGTGCTGGCCGGCTGACGGAATGGCAATGATAATCTCGTCGATCTTATGCTGTTTTGCCATCTTAACAATGTCTTTACGCGTGCCGACAACCGGCACGTGATTAATGTAGGTTCCGCGCTTGGTAACATTGTCGTCAATGGCGACGACCGGAAGGCTGTTGAGTTGTGAATGATTTTTCAATTCGCGAATGACCACAGCCCCGGCATCGCCGGCTCCGATGATCATGACCCGCCGTATGGGAGCCTTGGGTCTCCGCATCCGAACGCTCAGGTAACGCAACAGACGATAACTCATGCGCAGCCCGCCGGTGAACAGCATGGTCAGGATACCCCAGAATACATAGACACTACGCGGTACCGTGATCTGAAAGGCAATGAAATAACTGACCATCAAGGCGGTGGAAAAAAATGCTGCAGCGATAACCTGCACCAGTTCACCTGTGCTGGCATAGCGCCAAACACTGGTATAAAGACGGAAGAAATAGAAAACAACCAAGCTGATCAGCGTAATGACCGGCGCATGACGCATGATAAAAGCCAGATTCGCCGCGCTAACGTGATCAAAACGCAGATAATAAGCCAAATAAAGCGCCAGATTGACCGCTACAATATCACACAAAATCAGAGCAATGATGCGAACAACTTTTAGTTTTCGGTTTCTTTTCATTTTCTGCTTGAATGTATCCTTTTGTTCCGATGTTGTCAGGCAGATTCTAACACATAAATACCGTTAATTAAAGTTTCACCGAAGTGGTTGGCTGGTCAAGCTTTGAAAAATACGATGCTTTATGATGCTCCGACGGGGTGCTAGAACATCCCGCGACGGTTGAGCCACCAGGCAACCAAGCCCATGGAGCCCAAGGTAAGCACCAGAATCAAGATGAACGGCCACGGGTCGGCGGCAAAGGTCGCCCCATAGAAAGGAAACTGGATATTCTGTCCAAAAAAGCCTGAAATAACGGTCGGCACAGCCAAAACGATGGTCATGGCGGCCATGAATTTCATGACCAGATTGAGATTGTTGGAAATGATCGAGGCATAGGCGTCCATTGTGCTGTTAATGATCGTTGCATAGATGTTGGCCATTTCCAGCGCTTGCTTGTATTCGATAATCACATCTTCGAGCAGGTCGTGATCCTCTTCGTATTGTTTAATAAATCGGCTGCGCATGAGTTTTTCCAAAACACCCTCATTTGATTTAAGCGAGGTCGAGAAGTAAACCAGCGACTTGCCCAACTCCATCAGCTTGAAAAGCTCCTTGTTGCTGACCGCCTTGCTCAGCTGGAGCTCGGCGGCATCGATTGTTTTGTCGATATAGCGCAGGTATTTCAGATAATCGTTGGCTCCGGCAAACATAATCTGGAAGGTAAAACGCGTGCGGTAGCCGGTGACAAAATCACGCACACGATTGTTTTTAAACAAGTCGAGCACGGTCGCTTCACGCAGGGAAATCGTGACCAGGCATTTGCCCGCATGCAGAATGCCCACCGGCATGGTTTCGTATTTGCTGGACACACCGTCCTTGCGAATGTAGGGAAAGTCGATGATGATCAGAACACAGCCGGTTTCATCGTCGATATCGATACGCGGACGTTCTTCCTCATCCAATGGATATCGAAGGAATTCCGGCGGAATATTGAGAGAACGTTCAACCAGAGACAGCTCCTCTTCAGTGGGAGTCGACAAACAGACCCAACTGTCCGCGACAATGCTGTCCAAGCGCTGAAGCTCGCTGGTTGTGCGACCGTTTTGGGTTATTAATTGGGAACGGTAAATTTCAAGCATGATCTTGTCCCCCTCGGCTTGTTTTCTGCCCTGTCGGTCCGCTGAAACCGGTCGAGCCAAAACCACCACCGCGGTCATTGCCGATCAACTCCGGCTGTTCATGTTGGATGAACTCCCCTTGCAAGCAAGAACCGAACACCAGCTGGGCAATCCGATCACCGGTCTGAATGTAGATCGTACCATAGGGATTGCCCTGACGGTCAAGAAACAGAGTCCGCTCGGCCAATTCCGGTAATTCTTCCCGTAGGCGGTCGGCGACCACTTCCCTGCCGCCGGCAGCCAAATGGGCGGCTACGGTGGTACGGCGGCATTGATCCAAAATCTCATCAAGCAGTTCCGGTCGGGCCAAGATCCGGTCGACCAATTGGCTTTGGTTGAACGTGTTTTCCACAATTACACCCATCGGGGATCGATAATCGCTGTCGATCGTGCCCGGTGCATTGGGAATTCTGAGTGTGGTATTAAGAGACAGTCCGCTGCGCGGCCGAACCTGAGCCTCGACACCCGGCTCGAGAGCCATGACCAGATCGAGGGACAAAAGCCGTGTCTCCCCGGGTAGGAGGGTGATCGGTGCCGAAGCGTAAAGATCGCAACCGGCCGATCCGGCGGTGGCATAGACCGGCGTCCGACCTCGCGGACCCGGGCGAAGATAAACGGTGGTTTGAGCTTGTCTTTGTTGTTCCGGCGTCGCCATCAGATCGGTCTCCTTGCTCAGGGCTGGTCATCATCACAAACAGATTCAACCGGCCAATCATTGGCGCGCAGATAGTCTTCGAGATTGGTCTGAGTCAACTGGATTTCCGGCTCGGCCTCGGTGTCGGTTGACATAAAAGCATCAGGTTTGATGTCCGAATTCGTATCCGATTCAGCATCGACATCATCAAGGCAGGCCGCGTCATCGGTGTCCGCGCTCAGAGACTGCTCCCTTTGTTGAACGAGCAAGGCTTCGTAATCCTTACACAGGCCATTAAGGCGCAGCACCTCTTTCTTGATTTCCCAGTTCTGTTCCCGTAAGCGTGACAGCTCATTTCTGGCTTCGGTCAGCTGACGGTCATGAAGTTGGCGCTGGTCGTCAATTCCGGCATTTTCGTGGCGCAGACGGGTTAGATCGTCCAGCGCATTAACCAAGGCAAGGATGGCCGACATACTCTGACTCAGCTGGGGGTTGTTCTGCATAACGCGCCGGATCATTTCATCGGCGGCAGCGGCAATCTGTCGGGTATATTCTTCATCCGCCGCCGATACAAGCTGATAAGACATACCGCCGATTCGGACACTGACTTTTCTAATCTTGTCCGCCATCTCCCGGTCACCTCTTTCTTGATAAAATAGCACGTTCATTTTGCTTATATCAGTATAAATCAGTTGGCGCGACCGGGCAACAAGCAAGAGTAGAAAAATGCCGCGCGCCCTTATTGAATCAGGCGCGCGGCGATATACAACGGGCAGCACGGTTCTTAAATTATTCGAAGCGAGCCTTGAGATTATTGAGTTGACTGAGCAGCTCGGCCGGTAAACGGTCAAAGTTGGCAAAATGCTCTTCAATTCCCTTAATTTCTACCGCCCACAGATCGGGTTCAATGCTCAACAGCTCCTCGACATCGGACCGGCTGAAATTGTCCAGCCCTTCAAGGTTGATGTCCTCAGCATAAGGCAGATAGCCAATCGGTGTGTTTTGCGCCTCAACTTCGTCATTGCAACGCTTGAGAATCCATTCCAGCACACGGAAGTTGTCACCGAAACCAGGCCAGATAAAGCGTCCCTGATCATCAATGCGGAACCAGTTGACATTAAAAATTTGGGGTTGATGTTTGATCTTTTTGCCCATATTCAACCAATGCTGGAAATAATCGCCCATGTTGTAGCCGCAGAACGGCAACATGGCCATGGGATCGCGACGGACAACGCCAACGGCGCCGGAAGCGGCCGCGGTGGTTTCGGAAGCCATGGTGGCGCCGATGAAGACGCCATGGTTCCAATCGTAAGCCTGATAGACCAGCGGCGCCAATTGGGCACGGCGGCCGCCAAACAAAATAGCCGAGATGGGCACGCCCATCGGATCCTCCCATTTGGGTGAAATGCTGGGGCAATTGCGGGCCGGTGCGGTGAAGCGAGAGTTGGGGTTGGCGGCCTTGACATCCATATCCGGAGTCCAGTCGTTGCCTTTCCAATCCATCGCATGCGCAGGCGCAGGCACACCCATACCCTCCCACCAGACCTTTTTATCATCGGTGAGAGCAACATTGGTGAAGATGGTATCGCTTTTTGTGGACAACAGAGCGTTGGGATTGGATTTCATGCTGGTACCGGGCGCGACACCAAAGAAGCCGGCCTCGGGGTTAATGGCATAAAGCCGGCCATCGTCGCCGACACGCATCCAGGCAATGTCATCTCCAACCGTGTAGACTTTGTAACCTTTGGCATAGGCCGGCGGGATCAGCATGGCCAGATTGGTCTTGCCGCAAGCGCTGGGAAAAGCACCTGTTATATACTGGGTTTTGCCGGTTTCGATATTTTCGATGCCAAGGATCAACATATGCTCGGCCATCCAGCCTTCATGTTTGGCAAGGTAAGAAGCAATACGCAGCGCAAAACATTTTTTGCCCAAAAGAACATTCCCGCCGTAACCGGAGTTGACCGACCAGATCGCGTTGTCTTCAGGAAAATGGACAATGTAGCGATTTTCCTCGTCAAGTTGTGCCTTGCTGTGCAGACAGCGAACCCAATCCTGACTGTCCCCCAGCTGTTGCCAGGCAACGTCGCCGATGCGGGTCATGATTCTCATATTGAGTACGACGTAGATGCTGTCGGTGAGCTCAACACCGATTCTCGAGAACGGCGAGCCGACCGATCCCATAATGTATGGAATGACGTACATCGTTCGGCCAACCATGGACCCGTCAAACAGACCACGAAGTTTTTGATACATATCATCCGGCGCCATCCAGTTGTTGGTATGACCGGCGTCCTCTTTTTTGCCGGTGCAGATGAATGTACGATGTTCGACACGGGCAACATCGTTAACAGCGGTTCTATGATATACGCAACCGGGCAACGCCTCCTGATCCAGTTCAATCAGTTCACCCGTGGAAAAAGCCTCTTCTTTAAGGCGATTCATTTCATCTTCGGATCCATCGATCCAGACGATCTGGTCCGGTTTGGTCAGGGAGGCCATTTCGTCGACCCAGTTCAGGACAGATTTATTTGTGGTTCTCATGACGTTTTCTTCCTTTCATTCCTCAGTTGAGGGAAGTAGCATGGTGGTTCTGCACCTTCCCGACCCTATGCGCCGTTCAGCCGGTTTGGAAGTGCCGCTCGGCTCGTCCGGTCGAAAAAGTGCCAGGGTAATATTATCATATGCCAAGTCAAGTTGAAAAGACAATGGCTGACCTAAATGCAAAAATTTTACAACTCGGTCGTCAAAAAAGCATACAGGGCCACCAGTTGCTCATGTGTCAGATGATCGGCACGAACATCCGGATCAAGCGTCAATCTGACCAAAGCCTCGGGCAGATTGAGCAACTGGTCGGCGGGAAGGCCCGAGTTTTTAAGACTGTTGACCAGCGTCTTGCGACGATGCGCGAAACATCGTTCGAGAAAAAGGTGAAAATCTCCCCAATCAGCAATTGATGGCTGCCGATCGGCACGCGGAACCTGAATAACCACCGAATCAATATTGGGGCGCGGGAAAAAAGCATCAGCCGGCACTTTCAGCATCCGACCGGCGGTGCCAAAACAAGCTGTCAGCACGGATACCGGAC
>JAAYNF010000163.1 GCA_012520975.1 Clostridiaceae bacterium
ACCGTCTATTCCAACGGACGCTGGGACGTGATCGTGGCGGAGGAAAACGAGACGTTTGATTACTCTTATGTCAATTTCTACCCGCTTTTTGATGTTGTGGCGGATGGTTATGACGGACAGCCGGAAGGTTGGCCGGATGCAGGAGGATTCGCCTGACCTAATCATTTGTTTTTTTTGGGGGGGGTATCTCGAAAGAGACGCCCCCCTTTTGCTTTAAATGGTATACAATTAACAGAAATCGTGGAAGCGTGTAAAATGAAAGGGTCGAGAACAACGGAGGATAAACGGATGATTTTTCTTTGCTATCCCAAATGCACCACATGCCGGAAGGCCAGGAAATGGCCGAATTCGAATGGTGTCGTCTACGAAGAAAAGCATATTAAAGACAATCATCCCACGGAAGAAGAACTACGCCGAAAAGTCAAGCGGCCGCTTTTGATTGCTTTATCGGCAATATTAGTCTTGAACATTCTTGTGCTCTTTGGCTGTACAAAGCAGCCTGTAACGCCTTCAACGACAGCAAGCGAAATGCCAACGGAAACTGCAGCCACAACCAGCGCATCATCGTCCTGGTCTGTGCAGGAATCCAGCGCAGCGGTTACATCGGCTGCTACTGTACCGTCTATAGAAGAGAGCGCTATAATATTCGTTGATCCATATATTGATGAGGCCATTGCACTGATTGATGCCGACCGTCGACAGGACTCCGACATCGCATTCGGTTATGAGCCCAAGCCCCTCTATGATGGCCTGCACCAAGAAGAAAAAGCCATGTATGATGAAATGCTTGGGAACGTGCAGCAGCTTGAACCATGCTCTTATATCGCTGCGCAACACGGATACGAGGTATTGGAAATGGCGATGGCCGTATCCCACGCTATAATAACCGACCACCCCGAACTCGAAATTTATTTTATGATACGCGAGGTGGTCGAGGGCAATATGACCACTGCGCTGGAAGCCCTCTATTTTATGCCGTGGGACGCAAAACAACATCCGGCGGATCTGGCCACACTTCGCGAGGAAATTCTACGTTTTGACGCGGTCTGCAACCGCATTACAGAGCGTATGCAGGATGACTTTTCGACCTATGACAAATACCGTTACCTAGCTGTGGTTATTTCGCTTATCACGTCCTATGACTATGACGGCATAGGCGGTTGGCAGGTTGGAACCGCATACGGCTCCATTATGGGCGGACACTCAATTTGCCAAGGGTATTCAAGGGGTCTCCTGTATCTTTGTCAAAAAGCAAACCTGTGGTGTGAAACCGTAGATGGTGTCGCCGGAGATAATGACGCCCACATGTGGAACATCGTAAAGCTGGATTCCGGCACCTATTTTGTGGACATTACATGGTGTGACACCCTGGGCTTGCCCGGAAGCCCGGAATGGAGCAACTACTTTATGCTTACACAAGACGAAATTCTCGTTGACCACGAAATCACCGATGGCAAAGTCGCAACCGGAACAGCAATAAATTAGCCATCAATGACACATTATATTCGCATTTACGGTGATTTTTCAGATAAATCATTTAACAGCGGAGGGAAACATGGACGCGAAACATCCACAATGGGAGAAGCTTTTAAGAAAGTACAATGCCGTTTTTGCCGAGGCATGTGATCGGATCCTGAATAAATCGGATATTTTTTCCGGTCTCAGTATTGAAAATCATGAACAGGCTTTGCTCAATGCTGTCTACAACTCCGTCCAAGGCTGGCAGCAACAGCCGATGGATGACGCCCCCGATTCGCCGACTGGCGATGAAATAATCGGGCAAATCGACTCGCCGGATTTGGCGATGGATTTCCTTCGTTATGCCGCCGAGGTCTGTGATCACGATCTTCCCGACATCATCAAAATCAGGTTTTCGGCTTTCGGCCAACCGCTGATCGATCGGCTGACCGCTGCCGTGATGGCGGCTGATTTTTCCAAGACCAACGATCAATCCGACGAGACCGCAGCCGAAGCGCTGATTATTGCGGTTTATCTCAAATTGCTGGGCGATTGGCAGGTCTCAGCTTGCGTCGATGATATTTTGACGAAGTTTCGAGCTGCAGGCGAACCGGATGATCTGATCGCCGATGCCGT
>JAAYNF010000164.1 GCA_012520975.1 Clostridiaceae bacterium
AATGGAAGGAGCTGGACATGGGTCAGTCTGCCAGGATCAGCTGGGCCCGGCTCAGTGATCGACAGAAGGCCTTTATCCGAGAATCCACGTTGACCTATAGAGGCAACAGCTACGGCGGCATGACATTCAAAGGGCTAGGTCTTACAGACCGAAATACGGTTGTGCTGGCCCAGCCATCATGGCACCAGGGTTTCGCACTTTATACCAACCACTATCGACCGGGAACCAAAAACGATCTCCGTTATGCCACCTTTAACGGCAGCGGCGCCGGCGATGTCGTAGTGGCGGCAAATATTGAGCTGCTGACCGCACCCTCGTCAGATGGCTGTTATGTTATCGATGCCCAGGAAGACGAGGTGGTTATTCCCTATCGGATGAGCGGCCGAATTCAAAGTTATACAGGCTTAGCCGCTAACCGGGACATTCGTTTCTGCGGTGTCGGCCATGCCGATGCCTGGACCCTTGGGCAGAGTGAAGGTCCTTGGTCTGTTGAAGCGTTTCTGCGCGTCAATCGGAATCAGCTGGATGAAAACAAGACCGCAACCATTGTTTTGGAAGGTCAGGCATGGGCGGTCAGCCATCAGGGTGACATCAGTCTGGCTCGTACTGAAAAAACCGTCAATATCCGCGCAGAAGATCAAGAAGCACCCTTGGCCGTAGATGTCGATATTGTTGGAGCCATTCGTTATTTTAATGGTCGTACCAATGCCTTGGGTCGCCTTTTGCCGGCCAACCCCCTCCGTTTTCTCGGGTTGGAGAGCCTTCGGGTCATTCTTCGGTTCAACCGACCGCCGGGCACCATCAGTTGCTCTTTTGGGAACGTTGACCGCAGACTGACCGGACGCGTCGACAAGACCAAGTATGAGATCAGTTTTCCGGTTCCGCTGGGGATGACAACCATGGATTGGGAAGGGCGTCGACTAAAACCGTCCGCAGCACTTCGAGTTTGCGCGACCGAATTGAACCAATCGGACAAACGGATCGAGGTGGTCGTGCCCGGCATCGAGATAACCGGTACTGTCTATGATATTGCTCATTTGCAGATTGGCCGTTGAAAACTGTCAAGAACCGTCAGCGCAGTGTCGGATCTTGGCCACCGCCATCTTTTAAATGTTCCAGAACGATGTCCGGACTATCATCGGTTTCAGGCAGAAAAGGAATCCGTTCTTCCACCGACACAAATTCGGGTGAGGACGATAAAGTTGCATCCGGAGCATCTTCTGTTACAGTCGGACGGCCGAGCTGACCGTTAAAGGAATAGCAATAATTGTTCTCGCCATACGAAAGGTAGAAGTACGCCGCCAGCGATGTGGATGTTTGGTCGACATAGCAAAAGATAGGATATTTAAGTTTTTTGGCGGTGCGCACCATTGATTTAAAATCGGCGATGGCTACACACCATTCGGGTTCCCAAGCCTTGTCGGCGATGAGCACCAGTCGTCCTTTGGCCAGCTGCAGTTTGCGCTTTAACCGCCGCGCCGCTTGATTTTTTTTGACCTTGGGGCGGCTTCGGGTAATCAGAAGCAACAAAATCATCAACAACACGGCTATACCGGCGATGATCGGGTAGATTAAGAGGGTGAGGCGGGCAAAAACAAGGCGGAATTCAATCTGATGCCACTGGGGTCGGAGAGAATTCAGGGGAACTGACTTGGTAATGGTGAAACTGGGCTGATTAAGCGGGATCGCCAGAGAGAGCACATCTTCGAATTCAAAGGGGCCTTCCGGAAGTTCGGCTCGTACCGTTACCGGCATCAAGAGAGTCAGGGTAAAGTTTTCATGTTGCCCGGTTTGATCCAGAAACTCCTTGATCAGCGGCTCATAATCCGAAAGTCGGATCACAGCGGCATTCCCGACAGTCAGCTCGTTGCCGGTTGTTGAACCGATGGTTTCCGGGACCAGATTTGTTGTCCGATCAAAAAACAATCGATGAGGGTCATCGCTTGTATGCACTTCGATCTTGGCATCGATCCGGTAGCGCCAAGCAAGACTTGTTGCCCGCCGGATTTTGAGTTGATGTGAGAACTCCGCGTCCACACTGTGCGTATATGCCGATAAATAGACTTGATCCATGCCCAATGTGGTTTGGTCGGTCAGGGGATTGGGCAAAAGCAAGACCTTATAATCGATGTTGCTGTCGCGCAAAGGCCAGACCGGAACCGGCAGTTTAAAATAAACCGGAAAGTATGATGAATAACCGGCCAGCGCAACCGCGGCAACAATAAGAATCAGAATGAGAATCAGCAATCGACGCAGGTGACGGTTCATTTCATGTCGGTTGTTACGTTTTTCATTTCGTGTGCTTGGCGGTAGCAAGAAAGGCGAGGCATAATGACTGGAGTTTTTCATTTGGCAGATCCTCCGGCAGTATTCCGGTTGAGATACAAGATAATTCTATGACGAATTGTACCATATCAGCCGGACCGGCAACAAGGAAACACAACCTGCCGCGTCTTCTCCGGGGCTCTGGTCGGTGATGGGTGCCTAATTTGGAGGCATATTCACGGAATGTTCTTTGTTTTGGCAACGGAAAACCGTTAAATTTTTGATAAACTAAATAATAAATCAAGCAAAATATGACAATAATTGTGCAATAAGGCAAGAGAAGCGGAATGACAATGATCATATTCCGAAAATATGGATGACAACCCGAATCAAAATTTGTTCATTTTATCCTGATTTTCCAAAGTTACAATCACGGCGATAATTTGACAGACAGCCGGCAAGTTTTTATAATCCACTTCATGGATATGCAGTTTTGCCACCAATATCCTTTGTTTTTGTCCTAAAGCCGCTTGACGCGTCATTTTCAGCAATTAACGAATTAACAGTGAGGTTTATATGATTAAAAAAATAGTCAGGCTTGTGGGTCTGACGTTGATCGTTGCGATTGCGCTGGCCGCAGCCATGATACCTGAATCCAGATTGGCCCTTTCAGCTGACAGGGAAAGATTTCCTGCTGCTCTGACCGTTCGCACTGAAGAGGGCGTGACATCGTTTCTTTCTTACGACAAGACGCTCCTCAAAGCAATTGATGCCGCCGGCATCGTAATAGGTGACAATGACCGATTGAGCCTGCCCGAAGAAACGGTTCTTGAGCCGGGTGGGTTGTACGATGTTACCATTCACAGCATGGATTCGGTCAGCCTGACTTGGAGCGGCTATTCCTTGGAGACGGTGGGTCTTTTCAATTCATTGGATGATCTTCTCAACCGCTCGGGTTTTTCCCATCTGAAACCGGAGGGCGGCATTTTAAGCGGGAACGACCCGGATACATCCGGCGTCGGTGATGGTGGCTACGTCCTCAACTATATCGAGGTGGAAAAAAAATTAATTCGTCAGCCGGAGGAGATTCCCTTCGGTTCGGTGACTCTTGACGATCCCACGCTTTACGTCGGCAAAACGGCGGTCAAGGTCTCCGGCAAAACCGGCATCCGGGATTTAATTTATGAAGAAACTTACGAAAATGGCATTTTCGTAAGTTCGGTTCAGATCGGTAGTGAGGTTGTCCGCGAACCGGTTCAAGAGGTCATTCTCAAAGGAACCAAGCCCAGACCAACCTATGCGCCAATTAATTACCGTAATCTGGGCAGCACGGTTCGTAGCAGTTTGAACAAGATAAAGGACTATTTGAATCCTCAAGGGGGCAACAAAAGCTATCAAAGTTTCAGCGATAACGGTAATGGCACGATCACGGTCGATGGGCGTACTTTCCGTTATAGTTCGGTCAAGAAACGCACACTAACGATGTACGACGGACTGGAATGCTGTCTTCAGGGCGGCTGTCATACACCGGCCATCAACCATAAAACCTTTAGCGGGGTTCCTGCTCAGCGGGGTCTGGTCGCAACCTTTGGTGTCAAGGTTAATGGTCGTTATACCGGGACGGTTTTGCCCATGGGTACGATTCTCTTTGTTGAAGGTTATGGCCTGGGGGTTGTTGCCGATATCCATGGCGTGTCCAGAAATCCGGATCTTGTTGACCTGTGCTTTGATCCCGGCGACTGCAGAAACGGTGTTGCGACCATCGGCAAACAAGTTCGTCGGGTTTACATTTTGAAAATGAACTGATCACTGCCGATATGAATCGCAAGCAAACACTGGACTTGATTAAAAAATACAACATTCGACCGACGCGATCGTTGGGCCAAAACTTCCTGGTTGATGAAAATGTTGCCGTGAATATTGGCAAGCTGGCCGAACTCGGGCCGGATGATCTGGTTATTGAGATAGGAGCGGGGGTGGGTGGTCTGACCAAGCATCTGGCCGGACCGGCCGGCGCGGTTTATGCTTTGGAGATCGATGCTCATGTCCTGCCCGCCTTGCGTGCGGTTCTTCATGAGTTTTCCAATTGCACTATCATTCACGCAGATGCTTTACAGGTGAATTTGGCCGATTTGACCGCTAATTGGCCGGGTCAGGTCAAGGTGGCGGCAAACCTGCCCTATTACATTACGACGCCACTCATCAAAAAAATTCTGGTTGAGCTGCCCGGTTGTGCCGCTTTGGTTCTTATGCTGCAGAAAGAAGCCGCTGATCGTATTTTGGCGCCGCCCAAGAGTCGAGCCTACAGTCCGGTATCCGTGCTGACAGCTTGTTTTGGCACCGCCGGTCGGATGCTGAAAGTGCCGGCTGATGCTTTTTTCCCGCGCCCCAATATTGATTCGGTGGTTATTCAGGTTCCGCGTGCCGATCGGCA
>JAAYNF010000165.1 GCA_012520975.1 Clostridiaceae bacterium
ACCAGTTTACTAGAAGACAACGGAGCATTAGATCCTGAAAAGGACTATTTAATTGACAGCATGAAAGAGATAATGAATAGCATTGAGTAAAGTGACTGATTAATAAAAGAGCTATTCATCAAGCAGCCATAAGTCGGGAATTTAATTCCTTATTAGATAAAATCAGTGCTATTTTAGGAGGTGAGCAAATGCTGAGTATTGAAGAGTATATTGCTCGTAGAAAAAAAGAGGATAGACTCAATGAATTTGATATGGAAGCACGTACTCAAAACATGAAGATCTGTGTGGATTATGTGTTTGAGTACTTTAATAATTATTTGAATATTACTGAAGCTGAAGAAAAAACAGTTATTACATAATGAAAAACTAGAAAAATATCGTAAGCAACCTAATCAAGGACTTGTTAGCGCATTTCAGGTGATTTTAAGTAAGATACTCGGAAAGGCGCGGTCTGTATCGCTAGAGTATGATGCAGGCATTATAAGTGACACCTGGTGACCGAAACTGCAAACACTGATTTAATTGTATCTAACAAACACTGCGGCGGCAGGGAGATTAAAATCTCTTTGCTGTTTTTATTCAATGATTTTTCAATCTTTTATGATAAAATGAAAATAAGCGGAGGTGTCCATATGCGGATTTTGTTCGTCGAAGATGAAAAAAGGATGGCGCAGGCGTTATGTGAGATACTGCGCCTTGAAAAATATGAGGTAGATCATTATGCTAACGGCCTTGATGGATTGGCTGCCGTTGAAAGCAATATTTATGACATTGTAATACTCGATGTTATGCTGCCCGGAATGAACGGGTATGAAATTGCAAAAAAGGCTCGAAGCAAAGGAATTGCAACACCTATTTTAATGCTCACTGCCAAAGCGGAGCTTGACGATAAGGTTACCGGTCTTGACAGCGGCGCAGACGATTATTTAACCAAGCCTTTTATGACTAAGGAATTGCTGGCAAGGATTCGCGCGCTTAGCAGGCGCACGTTTGGCATAACTGACAGTACTTTGTCATACGGAGACATTACTCTTGATACAACCACGCTTACATTATCTTGTGCAACAAACGGACAAAGCGTAAGGCTCAGTGAAAAGGAATATCGTATTCTTGAATACCTGATTGCGAACGCCGGCCAGATACTCACCCGTGAGCAGATCGCCCTAAAGATTTGGGGGTTTGATAGTAAGGCGGAATATAACAATGTTGAGGTATATATGTCCTTTACGCGCAAAAAGCTGGCGTTCGTTGAGGCAAAAACCGAAATTAAGGCAGTAAGAGGAATCGGCTATGAATTGAGGTGTGACGATGTTTAAAAAATCAAGAAGAAAAATCGTTGCAGCCATTATGTCCATACTGGTGCTTTTGTGGGTGGGAACACTCGGTGTAATCTATGCTTCCAGCTATTTTGAAATGTCCAACCAAAACGAGAAGATGCTAAAAGCATACGCAGATATGTATGTACTGCCTCAACCGATGAATGGTATGCCTCCTAATTTCCCAAAGCCAAACGGGGGTAATCGCGGATTCCCACCCGGTTTTACCGATTCGCCGATGTTCCAATTGACCACGTTTTATACAGTTGCGCTATCCTATGACGGAGAGAGCCTTGCAGTAAAAAACGATCCGCCAACGGTGTATACCAATGATGATTTGGAAAAGCTGGCTCAAAGAATTGTAAAAAACAGCAAGGAGACAGGGACAGAAAAGAACTTAGTATTTTACAGAACCGATAAAGGCGGATATACACTGGTTACTTTTATGGACAACACCGTTATAAACGAAAACGCAACCACCTTGTTCCGAAATACGCTTATTTTCGGTGGTTTTGCCCTAATTCTCTTTTTCTTTTTGTCCGTATTTCTTGCAAGGAAAATCGTTGGTCCTCTCGAAGAAAGCTATCATAAGCAAAAGCAGTTTATTTCGGATGCCGGTCACGAGCTTAAAACACCGATATCGGTTGTTAGCGCCAATGCGGAGCTTTTATCAAGAGAAATCGGGGAGAATAAGTGGCTTGCTAATATTCAATATGAAAACGAGCGGATGGGAATGTTGGTCGGACAACTCCTTGAACTTGCACGAACGGAAAATGTTGCACCACAAATGGAGCATATTGATTTCAGCCGCTTGGTTGCCGGAGAAGCACTGCCGTTTGAAAGCGTTGCCTATGAGAAAGGACTTGTGTTGATCTGTAATATTGCAAGCGGAGTGTCGGTCGAAGGAAACAGTTCACAGCTAAAACAGATTGTTTCTGTCTTGCTTGATAATGCAATCCGTCATAGCGTTGGCGGCAATGAGGTATATCTGAATTTAATCAAAGAACACGGTTCTGCAAGGCTTTCCGTTATAAACAAGGGTGATGAAATTCCTAAAGACCAGCGAGAACAAATATTTGAACGCTTTTATCGTGTGGATACTGTTCGAAACAGTGAGGACAAGCATTATGGCCTTGGTCTTGCCATTGCGAAGGCAATTGTAACTTCACATAAAGGGCGTATAGAGGTGCTTTGCTATAACGGACTTGTGGAATTTAAGGTGCAAATCCCTGCGCTGTAATAAATTTAAAATTTCAATAAAACTTCAATCTTTCTCCTGTACAATGATGACATCAAAGTACAGGAGATTTTTTCTGTTAAATCTAAACTGAAAGGAGTGAGACCATGAAATACCGACACGAGTGGAAGCATGAAATAAGCTACGGCGATATGTTGGTTCTTCGTCAGCGTTTGTCAGCCGTTGCAAAACGGGATGCTCATGCTGTTGACGGCAAATATCTGATACGCAGCTTATATTTCGATAACGCATCCGATAAAGTATTAATGGAAAAGGTTGACGGTGTAAACATCCGTGAAAAGTTCCGTATCCGATATTACAACAACGACACCTCTTTCATTCGTTTAGAGAAAAAGAGCAAAGTCAACGGCTTGTGCTTAAAAGAGTGCGCAACGCTGACCGCAGAGCAGGCACAGGCGATTGTTGCCGGTGACTATGAATGGATGATAGAAAGCGGTGTTTCTCTGATTCAAGAATTATACAGTAAGATGATGAGTCAGGGACTGCGACCGAAGACCATCGTGGATTATACAAGAGAACCCTTTGTATTCGCACCCGGCAATGTCAGAGTAACTCTTGACCATAACATTCGCACGGGAATAAACTGCACAGACTTTTTGAATCCGAACTGTGTCACGGTTTCTGCAGGAGATGCACCGATCATACTTGAAGTGAAATGGGACGAATTTCTCCCTGATATTATTCGTGATGCCGTGCAGCTTCCGAACTGCCGAGTATGTGCATTTTCAAAATATGCCGTGTGCAGAATATACGGCTAATCAATAGAAATTAAAAGGAGTAAGTATTATGACATTCAAAGACATTTTCAAATCAAGTTTTCTGGAGAATATTGCAAGCGTGAGTATTCTCGATATGGCGGTAGCCTTGGCGCTTGCCTTTGGTATCGGTTTATTTATTTTCCTTGTATATAAAAAGACCTATCAGGGCGTTATGTATTCCTCCAGCTTCGGAACAACGCTCATAGCGCTTACAATGATCACTACCGTTGTAATTTTAGCAGTAACATCTAACGTGGTTCTTTCACTAGGTATGGTCGGTGCGCTTTCTATCGTTCGTTTTCGTACCGCCATTAAAGAACCTCTTGATATAGCCTTCCTGTTTTGGGCAATCGCAGTCGGAATAGTGCTTGCCGCCGGCATGATTCCGCTTGCCGTTATGGGAAGCGTTATTATCGGTGTGATCCTTCTTGTATTTGTAAATAAGAAATCCCATTGCAATCCTTATATCGTAAACCTTTCTTGCATTGATTCAATGACCGAAAAGAAAGCGGTTGACTTCCTGAAAGAAAATGTGCAGAAATGCATAGTTAAGAGCAAAACAACCACCAAAGGTCTTATTGAGCTGAATCTTGAAATCCGCTTGGCAAATGAAAATACCGACTTTATTAACACTCTCGGTAATATGCCCGGTGTGAACAGCGCTGTACTTGTAAGCTATAACGGAGAATATATGGGTTAAGGAGGCTTATTATGTCAACACACAAGCATATCGATAAAATTTGCTGTGTTGTCCTTGCCCTCACGCTGATTCTTTCTGTGCTTTTTGTGAACGCGGAGCATTTAGGCGTTCAAAAAGCATCTGCCGTAATGGGATATGAAAAAATGCTGTTTGATACTTCCAAGGTTCATACAATAAATATCATTATGGATGATTGGGATAATTTCATCGAGAACTGCAAGCGCGAAGAATATTACAGCTGTTCCGTAGTGATTGACAACGAAGTATACAAGAATGTTGCGATTCGTGGTAAAGGTAACACCTCGCTTAGTCTGGTAAATAACGACCGGTACAGCTTCAAAATCGAATTTGACCATTACGATAGCACCAATACCTACCATGGGCTTGATAAATTATGCCTGAATAATGTTATTCAGGACAACACATATATGAAGGATTATCTGACCTATCAGATGATGAATAAAATGGGTGTTGCCTCTCCTCTTTGCAGCTATGTGTATATTACGGTTAACGGTGAGGATTGGGGGCTTTATCTTGCGGTAGAAGGTGTGGAAGAATCATTTTTGCAGCGCAATTTCGGCAAAGATTACGGCGAACTTTATAAACCCGACAGTATGAGCATGGGTGGTGGTCGAGGTAACGGTAAAAAATTTGATATGAATGAGTTCTTCGGTGATTCAAAATCAGAAAACACGGATAACAACACCGGAACAAACGGCAGCCAAAATCAGAATAATAATTTTGGAAATGGCGGCTTCCCGCAGATGTCAAACGACAATACCGATGGCAATTCCAATAACCAGAGGCCCGGTGGGATGCAATGGGGACAGCGTCCGAGCGGCAACCAAGGCGGATTTGGTGTCGGACAGAAGCCTGAAGGTATGACACCTCCTATGACACCGCCCACGGACAACGGCAACAACTTCGGTGGTGGTATACCCGGCGGAATGACTCCACCGACAACTGACGGTAATACCGACAATAACACCGACAAAAAAGGTATGCCGGGCGTTGGTGGCAGCATGAGGAACGGAAGTGATGATGTTCTTCTGAAATATATTGATGATGATATTGACAGTTATTCAAACATCTTTGAAAATGCTAAAACCGATATTACAAAGAACGATAAAACCCGTCTGATCAACGCATTGAAGAAACTTAGCAACGGTGAAGATTTGGAAAGCACAGTAGAGATTGATGCTGTTATCCGTTACTTTGTTGTGCATAACTTTGTTTTGAATTTTGACAGTTATACCGGTTCGATGATTCATAACTATTATCTCTATGAGAAAGACGGTCAGATGCAGATGATTCCTTGGGATTATAACCTCGCCTTCGGAGGTTTTCAGTCTATGGGCGATGCTACGAGTCTTGTAAACTATCCCATTGATTCTCCCGTTTTCGGCGGCAATGTCGAGGACAGACCTATGATTGCATGGATATTCGAAAACGAGGGATATACCGAACTCTATCACCAGTATTTCTCGGAATTCATTGCGACCTATTTTGATAGCGGATATTTTACAGAGATGATAGATAAGGTCTCTTCGATGATTTCTCCTTATGTGGAAAAAGACTCGACCAAATTCTGCACCAATGAGGAGTTTAAAACAGGCATATCCACTCTCAAAGAGTTTTGTTTGCGCCGTGCAAAGAGCATAAGCGGTCAGCTTGACGGTACGATAGGTTCTACGTCAGACACACAGAAAAGCGATACGCTGATCAACGCCGGAGATATTCAAATCATCGCTATGGGCTCTATGGGCGGCGGTATGGCCTGGCCTAGCGGAAATAGGCAGAATCCGCAAGGCAATATCGATAACAGCGGCACCCAACAGACACTGCCTTCGAATAGCGATACCGGAAACAATGATTCTTCTACAGAAACACCTTCGGGTGATTCGGACAACACAGAGAATAATGTAAACAATAATAATTCAATACCAAAAATTCCCGGTGGTATGCAAGGTGGAACACCACCTGATTTTAGTAACGGTGAGAATGGAAATACTCCAAAAGGCGGGTTTGGCGGGCAAATGCAGAGACCCGACGGCAATACTCGACCCAATGATAATGACCAGACTCGTCAACAAACGCAAAACACCATACCGACATCCTCTTGGATTATATTTGGGATAAGTGCATTGGTCCTCGCTATGGGCCTTGGATTTGCATTCACTTACAAAAGGCGTAAATAAGATGACAGATGATGGCGGCAGAAAGAAATATTACTATCTGCCGTCAATTTTATAAATCCAGAGCTTGGGGCTTATATACTTGCTTTGACAAACCATGCAGAAGATCACAATACTGCTTGCAGAATAGGCTAAATATCGCTGTTGTTTAAGCGTTAGGAGAAACCTGATGAGGAGACCGCTAAATGGATTTAATGGGCAAAGGCCAAAGCCGACTGGTACGACCCTATAGTTGCCAGAGAGGATGAATTTTTCAGAAAGTGCGAGCACGAAAAAGATGCCGAGAAAAGAAACTAAATTATAAAAGCTACTGGTGGTAATTTCTAAAACAGCCAATGCAAAAGTTATTGATATGTTTCCGCGAACGGTGATTTTTCAATAAGGGCCGAAAACCCATTGATATGTTCCCACCAACAGATGCTATAAAAAATGTTCCGCAGACATCAATTCCATCAACTCGTTCCATGTTGAGTGTTGCGTATTGATGTCACGCAATATGTAGTTTGTTGGAAAAGTGAGCAAACAATATATTGTGTTTTAACTCATTTAATAAACGTAATTTACCTGCTCATCATAAGTGAGATTTTGTGATATGATTAGGCTAATAAATGATGTGGAGGTGAGCTGATGG
>JAAYNF010000001.1 GCA_012520975.1 Clostridiaceae bacterium
ATTTTTCTGAACAGCCTTCTTCCAAACGAAACTATACTTGTTCGCATTCGCCTCAACTTTCGTCCCATCAACAAACAAATGCTCAAATGAGATTTCTCCATGCTCTGACAACCATTCTACGAGCTGGCTTAACAGATCTTCTATGCAGCATTCCAAACGCTCTCTTCGAAAACGGGCCAGCGTATTGTGGTCCGGAATCGGATCGCCGCGTAACAGGTATTGGAAGGCCAGATTAAGACGACAAGCTTCCTCTATCTTTCTCGTGGTATAAATGCCTTGGCTGTATGCATAGACCATTACTTTGAATAGACGTTTCGGGCTGACTGACGGATTTCGTCCTAAGGACGAGTACGACCGGTACAACTTGCTGTAATCCAACTCCTCCAATACCTGGTCTAGCAATCTCACCGAATTGTCCACGGGAATGAAAACTTCTGTTTCAATTGGTAAGCACAGTTGTATATAGCTCCCGTTTTTGCTATAGTCTGACTGTAGATTTAATGTTTTCACAAAACAAGTTTACAAGATTTGCGGGCACTTCGGTACCCGCTTTCCCTTTTTATTCTATTTCCATAAACTCAAAAAAAGGGCGCCTCTTTTGAGACACCCTCTTTGCCTTGGCGTCCCGGGCAGGAATTGAACCCGCATCAACAGCTCCGGAAACTGCCACCTTATCCATTAGGCCACCGGGACAGATGGCTCCGCCATTATAAGTCATTCAACAGCAAAAATCAATCTGCGCTCCGGTTGATATTATGCTTCAATAATGGCCTCATGCGGTCTCTCCTATTTCCTCGGCGCTCATAAAAAGACGGCGCAGTTGTCGCGCAACAACCGATTTGTCTTGTGCGGCATGACGAAAAACCAAATAGGGTTTTGTTCCGGCGTTAAACAGCAAACGTCCTTTGAACTCAGGAGAATTCAACAATCCGGACAGAATTCCCATGTCCGGCCGGGCATTTTCAGCATAGGTCAAAACCAAATTGGTCTGTTGCTGGCGCACGGTTTGAAATCCCAGCCGTTCAGCCGAAGCCTTGGCATAGGAAATGTCGACCAAAGCCATAGCCGCAGCGGGTATTTCGCCAAAACGATCCAGACATTCATCCAAAACATCCTGATAATCTGCTCGGTTGGTTATGGCGGCGATGCGACGATACATATCCATCCGCTGGCCTTCGTCGGGGATGTAGATTTTGGGCAGATAGGCGTCAATGCTGATCTCGATGGTGGCCGACGTTTTAACAATCGGTTCTTTGCCTTGTAATTCCTGAATGGTTTCTTCAAGCATACGGGTATAAAGATCATACCCGATGGCTTCCAGATTGCCGTGCTGCTCGGCTCCCAGCAGATTGCCGGCGCCACGAACCTCAAGATCACGGAGAGCGATCTTGAATCCGGAACCCAATTCGGTGAAGTCGCGGATGGCCGCCAACCGCTTGGCCGCTACTTCAGACAGAACTTTATCGCCCCGGTATGTAACATAGGCAAAAGCCTGCCGGTCGGAGCGGCCGACACGACCGCGCAATTGATAAAGCTGCGCCAAGCCTAGTCGGTCGGCGCCTTCTACAATAATGGTATTGACATTAGGCATATCAATGCCGGATTCGATAATGGTTGTACAAACCAGAATGTCAAATTGTTGTCCGATAAAAGCCGCCATGATCTCTTCCAGCCGGCGTTCGCGCATTTTACCGTGAGCATACGCCACCCGGGCGCCGGGCAGCTGTTTCTCCAGGGCGGCTGCTTTCTCAATGATCCGCCGTGTGTCATTAAACAAATAGAAAACCTGACCCCGGCGTGAAATCTCCCGCAAAACAGCCTCCCCGATGATGGCTTCATCGTATTCCATCACGTAAGTCTGTACCGGCCGACGATCGAGAGGTGGCACTTCCAGCACACTGATATCCCTGATGCCGGACATGGCCATATGCAAAGTGCGCGGAATCGGTGTTGCCGTGAGCGTCAGAACATCAACCGCCGCATGGGCGGCCTTGATCTGCTCTTTGTGATCCACACCAAATCGTTGTTCTTCATCCACCACCAATAAGCCAAGATCCTTCATCTTCACATCGGCAGAAAGCAGCCGATGGGTTCCGACCACCATGTCGATCCGTCCGCTGGCCAGACCTTGCAGGGTTTGCCGTTGCATCGCTTCGCTGGCAAACCGGCTGAGCAGACCGATGTTCACCGGAAAACCCTCCACCCGGCGCATCAGATTTTCGAAATGTTGCTGAGCCAAAACAGTGGTCGGAGCCAACATTGCAGCCTGCCGACCATCCATTACGCACTTAAACATAGCACGAAAAGCCACTTCGGTTTTGCCGAACCCGACATCTCCGCACAGAAGACGATCCATGACCTTTTCCGATTCCATATCGCGCTTGATTTCCCGGATACTGCGCAGCTGATCCTCGGTTTCTTCAAAAGGAAAGTTTTCTTCAAATTCCTGCTGCCAGACGGTATCCTCGCCGAAGGCATGGCCTTTAACGGTCGAGCGCTGGGCATAAAGACCGATTAAATCCGTCGCCAGTTTGCGGATGGACTCCCGAGCCTTGGTTTTCAAGCGCATCCATTCTTGGCCGCCCAGTTTGGATAATCTGGGTTCGCGCCCTTGGACGCCGACATACTTTTGAATCTGAGCCAGACTTTCCGTAGGAATATATAAGACATCGTCACCCGCATAGACGATCTTCAAATAGTCTCTTCGAACACCCCCGCTCTCCAGATTTACCAGACCTTCGTAGCGTCCGATTCCGTGGGTTTCGTGGACCACCCGTTCACCGGGAACGAGGTCGCTGAACAAATCAATGGGAGCACCGCTCTTTTTGTGTCGGCGAGCCGATCGCTCACTGCCATAAATATCTTGGGTGCCAATGGTCATCAGGTCGGCCGCCGGCCAGATAAACCCGCGGGGCAATGTTCTGGCGGTGACCGGACAGGTTACACCATGCTCCAACAACAGGGACCGGAGTCTCGCTTGTCTGGATTCCGATCCGGCAAAAAGAATTGCCTGACGGCCGGCCTGCTGCCAAGATTTAAGTTCTGTGATCAATTGGCCTTCTCGACCACGCCAGCCATCGGCCGGCCGACCGGTTATTTTCACCTGAACAGCTCCCGGCAGGCCGTTGCCGGAAGACGCAATCTGACATAAAGCCATCGCCTGTCCATATTGATCCAATCGCAGGCGGATGTCCACACCACGAAAGATTACCTCGCTGCCGGCTGCAGCAATCTGCCCTTTGGCAAGCATGGTTTTTATCCGTTCCGTCATTTCCGCCTGAGCGGCATCAAGTCGGCTATCAAAGCGCGAAGGTTCATCAATCAAGATGTGAAACCCATCGGTCAGACAATAATCCAGAACCGACTCGGCCTGCGGATAAATCCGTGAAACCCATCGGTCCAGACCGGCAAACATCATGCGGCCTTCGATTCGCTCCGCATCACGTCGACAAAACATTTGCATCCGGTTCCCTGCCTCACGGCTGTCTTCATCATAAGGCAGATTACGACGTATCTCCTCGCCCGCCAAGCGGATCTCTTCGGCCAGCAAGCTTGCCTTATCCGGGTCGATCAGGATTTCCCGAGCGGGAGCAATAATTGCTTGACTGAGCATTTGGGTGGAACGCTGGGTTTCCGGATCAAATCGCTTAATCGAATCGATCTCCACGTCAAAAAACGAAATCCGCAAGCCCTCCGCAGACCGACCATCTTCAGGCTGTGCCGGCACAACGTCAACAATATCGCCTCGTTGGGCAAACTGGCCGGGCCCGTCAACCTGTCTCGTCCGTTCATAGCCGATGGAAATCAGGGCTTGACACAGCCTTTCGATGTCCAACCGCTGGCCTACCTGAACCCGGATCATTTTTCGGACAAATGCAGATCGGGGCATGAGCTTTTGTAAGATTGCGGCCGCCGGAACAACGATCGCGCCGATCTGCCCCTGATCAGCCTGATGCCCGGTCACAATCTGAGCCAAAATCGCCAGTCGCTGGAGCTCGACTTCACGGCTGACCGCCGCGGCCTCCACCAGATTGAGTTCCCGGGGACGGAAAATCAAGATCTGCCGGTCGCAAAGCGCTCGCAGATCAGCAGCCAAGGATCGCGCTCTCAATTCATCAGGAACAAGGATGCAGGGCACTCTTTTGTTTTCACGTCCGAGGACCAACGCCAACCAAGCCTTTTGCGTGTCGGACGGCCCGATAAAATTAACCGGCCCGAGATTTCCCTCAGCCTCCGGTTTCAGAATACGCCGTAGCGCCGGGTCTTTCAGTGTTTGGGCGAAAAGCAGATCAAGGATTTGCTCAGACATCGTACATGATTTCCCGTCTCTATCGACGATTAAAATAATTCATGGCCTTTTCCAGTTCCTCGCCAAGCAACATCTCCACTGCGTCGGCCGCCTTGTTCAGGGTTTCATCCATAAGTTCGCGCTGTGAGGCCGGAATATCCGACAAAACATAGTCCGCAATATCCCATGCCTCCGGCTTCGGGCCGATTCCGACCCGAATGCGCGGAAAATCCTCCCGGTCAAGTCGGTCAATGACCGAGCGCATTCCGTTGTGGCTGCCGGCCCCTCCGGATTCACGAATCCGGATTTGCCCGACCGAAAGATCCACATCATCATAGATGACCAGACAGCGAGCAGGCAAAACTTTGTAATAGGCCAACGCCATCGCAACAGCGTCACCGCTGAGATTCATATAGGTCAGAGGCTTGAGCAAAATGCTCTTCCGACCGGCGACCCTTCCTTGTCCTACCAGTCCTTTATGGCGGAGACGATCGACGGATATTTGATGGCGTCCGGCCAGTATATCCAAAACCATAAAGCCGCAATTATGCCAATTGCTCTCATGTTTTCGGCCGGGATTGCCCAATCCGGCAATCAGCCAGAACGGTTCTTTTCCGGCCGACGCAATCCTGTTGAAAAAAGATATCATGGATTGACACGGCGACCGCGCAGACGCGTGCGGGTTCGAACCCAGTCCGACTTGTTTACTTGGCGTGACCGTGCAATAGCCAACGAATAAGATGTCACATCTTCGGTTACGGTTGATCCCGCCGCAACATATGCGTTTTCTCCGATTTGGACCGGCGAAACGAGGGTGCTGTTGCTGCCGATAAAAGCATGATTGCCAATGCGAGCTCGAGCTTGGGACAGACCGTCATAGTTGGCAATGCTGCAGCCGCTGCCGAAATTGACCTTAACGCCGACATCCGCATCGCCGATGTAGCATTGATGGGCAACGGACGTTCCCTCGCCCAAGGTTGCGTTCTTGATTTCGACAAAATTACCAACTCGGCAGCCGCTGCCGATATCGGACGACGATCGGATGTTGGCATAAGGTCCTATTTCACAATGATCCGCAACCGTCGAGTCTGATATCGAAACATGATTTAATATCACGCGGTTGCCGATCCGGGCTTCGGCTAGGTGTGTGTCAGGACCGATGACCGAAGCCTGGCCAACAGTTGTCTTGCCAATCAAAGTACAGCCCGGCCGAATGATGACATCTCGCCCGATTTGAACCGAATCGTCAATCCAAGTTGTTTTCGGGTCAATGATGGTGACTCCGTTGAGCATGTGCCGCAACAATATCCGTTGGTTGAGTATGCTGCCGGCCTCCTGCAATTGAATCCGATCATTGACGCCAAGAGTTTCATCAAAAACGGTTTTATATGTTGTTACACGATGACCTTCCTGAATGAGAATGCCGATTGTATCGGTAAGATAATATTCGTTTTGAGTGTTTCGGTAGCCGATTTTGCCCAATGAAGATAAGAGCAGTGCGGTGTCAAAGCAGTACATTCCACTGTTGATCTCCTGAATTGCCAACTCTTTTTCATCAGCATCGCAATGTTCAACAATTCCTTGAACTTCGCCGGTCGAATCGCGGACGATTCGGCCATAACCGGTTGGATCCGGTGCGTCGGCGGTAATAATGACCGCCGCACATTTATCCTCGGCGAATTGATCCATCGCCGCGCGCAGTGTTTGGGCTGTGACCAGCGGCGCGTCGCCGCACAAAACCAATGTACAGCCGTTGCGCCCTTCCAAGAAATGGCTGGCCTGCAAAACCGCATGGCCGGTTCCCAATTGTTGCTCCTGCAACACAAAGGCAACATCCTCACCGAGCGTCTGACGCACCTCCTCCTGTTTGTGACCAACGATATAGACCTGTTCTTTGGCCCCCGCTTCATCAAGGGCGTCTCGAACCCACAGAATCAACGGCTTTCCGGCGACTTTGTGCACCACTTTGGCGTGAGCAGATTTCATTCGTTTGCCCTCTCCGGCAGCCATAACTACAGCGCAGACATCCATGTAGAGAACCTCCCAGACATTGCCGCATTCATCCATCGGCGCACATATCGACACCGGACGTTGATGCGGCCCAGCTCTGATTATACCAAACGCCGGTTCTTTTTCCTAGAAAATCAACCGTCCTTTTCCTCGCAGACTGGGGATAATCCCCTCGGGAAAATTGTGGATAATGTGGATAACTTTGTGCATAACTTTTCCAATTGTTTCACGCGTCATATTTATGTAAAATCATTGTAATATTGGCGTTTCACGCCGATTCAGATTTTGGGCGCATTTTTTGTTGATTAAATGAAACCCGGCAATACATCGGGCTTTGCGCCGGATTACGGCCGAAAACTCATAACGGTTTTTTGCAAGCAGAACATTTTTTCTTAGGGGGCTTTGCTGTGGAAAACCTGTTGATAATGGTTAAATGCTTAATCATTTATAAAAGTATAAAAAAATCTTTGACTTCCGATCTCAATCCGGCTATAGTGTTGTTAGTAACCTTTTGATTATCGCTTGAACATTAAGTGTGGTGTGCGGAGGTGCAACATGACCAGTCAATTTAAGAAACTGCTCCAGATCGGTATCATTGTGGAAAACGCCGAGGAAACAGCCAAACGCTATGAAACGGATTATGGCATGGGCCCATGGAAATTCGGACGGGTCAGCACGGACAATATGCCCGGACTGACCGTCAACGGCAAACCGGAATTTATTGACTTCAAGGTGGCTTTTTGTCATTGCTTCGGATTGGAAATCGAGTTGGTTGAACCGATTTCCGAGAGCGCCTATTCAGAATGGTTGAAGGAACACGGCCCCGGTCTGCATCATATCGCCGTCATAACCAGAGATCCGTTCCTCGATGTTATTCAGGAACACAAAAAACTGACCGGCAAAGATCCTTGGATTTGGGCCAAGGATACAGGCGCACCGGAAGGTCGCAACCTTGAGTTTGCCTATCTCGATCTGGTCAAAGAGCTCGGCTTGTTTATTGAGATCTATCCGGAGCACGTGGAAAAACACCACGAATCGAATATCGGCGGCCACGACTTTTGATTGATGGAGGATAATAATATGAAAATGAAAAGATTGGATTTTCTAAATCGTGACGTCAGCGGGGTTATCATGGGAACCATGCCGCTGTTCTCTGGTGATTTGGCCGAGCATTTTGATCATTTGGATATGGCGACCGAATTCGGCGTCAACATTTTGGATACCGCCATCGGCTATGGCGGTAGTGAGGTATCGATCGGAAAATGGATGAGCGCCCGTAATAACCGAAAAGACAATATTCTTATTACGAAGGGCTGCCATCCCGGACCGGAAGGCAAACGTGTTACGCCAAAGGATCTTGCCGATGACCTTTTCCGCTCCCTTGAGCGATTGGAAACCGATTACATCGACATTTATCTGCTTCATCGTGATGATCTGGATCTGCCGGTCGACCCCATCGTGGATGCCCTGAATGAGCATTTTGCCGCCGGTCGGATTAAATCTTTCGGTGGTTCAAACTGGACTCATCAGCGGATTCAAGAAGCCAATGATTACGCGGCCAAGAACGGATTGGAACCTTTCCGCGTCAGCAGTCCCAGCTATACTTTGGCGGAGCAGGCCTGTGAACCCTGGGCCCCCGGCACGGTCACCATCAGCGGACCGGATGAAGAGCCGGCGCGCCAATGGTATGCCGCCAATCAGATGCCGCTTTTTGCTTATTCCAGTCTGGCCAGAGGCTTTTTCTCCGGCATGGTTACCCGTGAGCGCTATGAGGCCGAAAAAGACCGTATCATGAGCGCCTCGATCCTCTTTTCCGGAAAGGCAACCAAAGATCAGCGCACCGGCCGAGGTGAGACCATTGACCCGATTTGCGCCAAAGCATATTGCATTGAACCCAATTTCCGGCGTCTGGACCGTTGCATGGAGCTGGCAAAAGAAAAGGGGTACACCGTTGCCCAAATCGCGTTGGCCTTTATTGCCAACAGCCCCATGAATGTTTTCCCGATTTCCGGCGTGGCCAACCGCGAAGAGTTAAAATCAACGATCGACGCGATCAGCATCCCCTTAACCCAGCGAGAGCTGGATTGGCTGGATTTGAAATCGGATCATCGCTGAGTTTTCAAAACTCAAATCAGGCTCCGGTCATGGCTGTATCTGCTCTGACCGGAGTCTCTTTAATATAGGAGCTTCGACATGAACAGAGCCTCAACAAACAAAGAAGTTCGCATCAATAATCAAAAAAACATCGTCAATACTTTGTTCCGTTATGGACCAATGACCAAACAGGAACTCTCCACCCGCCTCAATCTTAGCCTTCCGACAATATCGGTTATTTATAAAAATCTTGCCGCCAAGGGTTTGGTCGCTCATGGTGAAAAACTGGAATCCACCGGGGGGCGACGACCTTCGCCGATCATGTTGGTTTTTGACGCCCGCTTGTCAATCGGTGTTGGCATCTCGACCAACCACGTTCGCTTGGTGCTGGTTAATCTTGGACCCACCATACTCAGCACGCAAAAACATCCTCTGCCTTATTCGGGTACAGTGGAATATTGGCAGAAGGTTAAGCAACTGGTTCGTAATTTCATCGAAGAGAACAAAGTGGATGAATCCATTTTGCTTGGTGTCGGGTTTTCGGTCCAAGCACCCATCAAATCCGGATCGGTCATCCTGCCCTCTGCCAAGCCGATCGACATGACCGGCTTCGAGCCGGAAATCCTTGAACAGGTCTTTGAGGGTCCCATAGCGGTTTACAACGATGCCAAGATGGCCTGTCTGGCCCAGGTTTGGGGCGCCGGCGAAGAAGATGATCTGGTTTATCTCATGCTCAGCAGCGGCATTGGCGGCGCCATAATCACCGACCATCGCCTGTTGCGCGGTGCGAGCAAAAACGCCGAATTCGGTCACATGATTGTCAGGGAAAACGGTCGGCTTTGTCATTGCGGACAACGTGGCTGCCTAGGTGCTTATTGTTCCACGAGAGCTTTGCAGGATCAAGCTGGTGTAAACATGGAGGATTTCTTCAAAGAGCTGAAAGCCGGAAATCCGTCTTTCCATTCCATCTGGGATGAATATCTCGATGTTCTTGCTTTGGCCGTCCGCAATCTCTACATGATTTTTGATACGGATATTGTCATCGGCGGTGAAATGAGTGAACATATCGCCAAGTATCTCGATCGGCTGCGCCAGCGTGTTGCCCGCCTTAATCCGTTTGGCAACCAAAGTGACTTTGTCCGCATCGGTTCTTTTGGCGAATATGACTCGGCCTTTGGGGCGGCCCTGCTTCATAACGATAAATTTTTATCTTGATCCGATTTATCAATCTCCTCAATACTCAACATTTCACAAGGAGGAATGTGCATGGCTAAAACAATTCATTTCGGGTTGAGCCTAGACTTGATCCAACTGGATCATCAGGAACCCAATCGAAATCGCCGCGAAAGCAAATACTTTTGGGATGAGCTTTTCACCTTGATTCCCGCCGCCGGTTTTCGGGGAATAGAGCTGCCCTATCAGCCAAAATGGGATTTCGGCGGCCGTAGCGGCATTCCCTTGTCCCAATATGCCATCCGGACAAAATATGGTTCTGTTGCCCGGTTCAAAGCCATGTTGGAAAGCAACGGAATCGAAAAAATTGCCGGAATTTATTTTAACCCTTCTTTGTTTATCAGTGAAAATCAGGATGCGTATTTCGGCGCCTTCGGACACTTTGCAGGCCAGGCGGTAGAATTTTGCGCCGAGGCCGAGGCCGGTGTTTTAACCTTGACGCCAACGCCTTTTGGAGGTCTGGTCAGGCACTATCTCGGACAGAATACCGACTGGTCCATGGTCAAAACAGATTTTCTCAAACGCACCGCCGATTTGATCAATCGGCTGGCAGAGCAGGCTGCCGACAGCGGTGTTGTCATCGCCATAAAAAGGGAATACTGGAGTCTTCTGCGGGAAACGGGTTTCGATGATTTTCTCAAACATCTGGACCCCCGGATTCGCCTGAATATCGACACCGCACACGCTCAGATCGCCGGCAACGATCCGGTTCGGCAGATCACCGCGGCGGCGGAACGAATCGGCAGTATTCACTTTACCGACACGGCTTTTGTAGATGAAACCCGAGTCTGGCAGGGAAAAAATCCTGAATTCCCGACCTTGGCCGCCACGCAGATTTTCCGTGATCTCGGTCAGGGAAATGTAGACCTTGCAGCGGCCTATCAAGCACTACAAGACCTCGACTATGACGGATGGGTTATCTGCAGTTGTCGACAGACTCGGGACGCCATGCGGGCCATGCTGCGAACACGCAGGGTTGTTGACCGGATTCGCAAAGGCGAGAAGGGAGGCGCTTTAGCATGAATAACATCAAGCTATCTCACATGAGTCACTGGAAGACCGTTCCGTACAAGGAGATCAACAACTTCCGCGAATTCTACTATGAAGATAAGTCAAACACCGCCTACTTCTCGGATTGGGATCGCATCCTGCGCTATCACGCGGCTACGGGCTATGAAGGAATAGAGGTGGCGCCCTGGGACGTGACGGATATGATGCGATTGTTCGGCACACCGAAAGCCTTTGCGGATTTTGCCCATGAACGTGGCGTCGCGGTCAGCGGCATGTTTCACGGAGCGGAAGGATCTCACGATAAAAGCATGCATGAGCAGGTGTTGGCCAACGCCAAACAGAACATTGATACGATCGTGGCCTTCGGCGGTCAACACATGAATGTTTGTCCAACCAGCAATTATTACGGCGTTGGCCCCCTTACTCGAGAAGAGGTCAAAAACTCAGCCGATATTTTAACCGAAATCGGCCGCTATGCAACGGACAAAGGCGTCAAGATCGGCCTGCACAATGAATTCTTTTGTGCCATCAACAAAGAAAACCACCGGGAGTTTATCGAGCTGACCGATCCTAGGTATGTCCATTACTGTCTGGATACGGCGCAGGTAGCGATCATCGGCGAAGATATGGTTAAATTCTACGACGATTACCACGAACGAATCTGCACATTCCATCTCAAGGATACCGCAACCCCGAAGCTACCGGATTCCATTCGCTACGGTCAGGATGTCGAAATTCAAGACGACGGCACCCGCTGGTTCTGGGAGCCGGGTGAAGGGATTCTTGATTTTAAAGGTCTTTGGCAACTCCTGAAAAAATACCGGTTTAAGGGCTGGATGACGATCGAAACCGATGGAACGCCGGACCTTCTCGCCTCAATGGCCTTGACATCCTATTATATCAATCACGAGCTGGCCGATATTTATCGTTAATATTCGCTTTGGTTATTTGTGATAAGCCTCGCCGGCGGCGATTTTGAAGGCACGATAGCACTGCTCAAGAAGAATCAGCCGCGCCATCTGATGGGTAAATGTCAGACGGGACAGACAAAGTCGTTCCTGCGCCCGTTCAAGGACGCTTGGCGCCAAGCCGTTCGAGCCGCCGATTACAAACACCACCTGGCTTCCGCCCTGGTTCAGCCAATCAGGCAGCAAGCCGGCCAAGTCGACCGAATCGGGTTCGGTACCCGATTGATCAAGGGCAACCACGAATGATTGGGGCCGCAGCCTAGCAAGTAGGCGGCGGCCTTCCTCGTCAATGGCTTTGGTGGCCGGCCAGCTATCCGGTACATCCTCAACAATTTGAAATTCGACCTGCGCAAATCGGCGCAGGCGTTTGACATATTCGTCAATACCGGCTTGCAGCCATTTCTCGCGTATTTTACCTGGAGAAAGAATAATCAAACGCATCGCTTTAATCAGAAAACAAACGGGTTGCTGACAGCATGGCAATGGGCAATATCGACCAGCAGATCCTGTCCGACCCGTGCGCCGGCCGTTTCAAGCCTGCTGTTAACCGCCAGCAGGGCCAAGTCAGGATGATTGTTCTCTTTGCTGATATGAGAAAGAGCAAAATAACAGGTTCCGCTTTCCAAGAGGTTATAAACGGCCGCTGCGCATTCATCATTGGATAAATGCCCGTCCCGGCCGGCAATTCTTTCTTTAAGCATGGCGGGATAGGAACCGCCCATCAACATGTCATGATCGTAATTGGCTTCGATAAAGACCAGCTTGCTGCCCGAAACCGCAGCCAGCACCGACGGTTCCGGAAATCCGATATCCGTGAAGACCGAAACATCACCGTTCGGGGTCTCGATCCGATAACCAACCGGTGATGCGGCATCATGGGGCGTGGGAAAACCGGAAAAAACCAAATCACCAATTGACTGGCGCCGGTTGGGTTCAATGACGTGGATCAGATCGGGATTCACCCTGCCGATCGAGTCACGTATCGCCTGCCAGGTTTCTTGCGTTGCGTACACCGGCAATTGATAGCAACGCATCATCACGCCCACCCCGGCTATGTGATCACTGTGTTCATGGGTAACCAAAATGCCGTTCAGGTCAGAGGCGGTTTCGCCGATAGCACGCAATGATTGTTCGATTGATTTGGCGCTGATCCCGGCATCGACCAGTAGACGAGTCTGGTTACAACCGATGAATATCGAATTGCCGCTGCTGCCGCTGCGCAACGCGCATGCTTTGACACCAAAGTTTTTCATCAGCTGTCAATGCGGGTGATATCCGCACCCAAGTCCTGAAGTTTTTTGACAAAAGATTCGTAGCCACGCTCGATTTTGCTGACATCATTAACTTCCGTCGTCCCTTCGGCAACCAGACCAGCCAGAACCATCGCCGCTCCGGCCCGTAGATCGCGGGCAAAAACCTTGGCGCCGGTCAGTGGATTGCCACCTTCAATGAGGGCCAGACGCCCTGCAATCATGATGTCGGCCCCCATGGTCTTCAGGTCATCAATATACTGAAACCGATTATCCCAGACATTCTCGGTCATTTTGCTGCTGCCTTGGGCGGTGCACAGCAGCACCGTTGTCGGGGGCTGGAGATCCGTGGGAAAACCCGGGTAAGGCATGGTTCTAAAACTGGTTGCCTGCAGAACAGTATCTTCCGGGATAAAAACCCGTATTGAGTCATCGCCGCTGACCACACGGGCACCCATTTCCTCAAGTTTGGCGGACAGCGGCTCCATATGTTTCGGTATAATGTTACGAACCGTCACATCTCCTCGGGTTAAGGCTGCCGCCAGCATATAGGTTCCGGCTTCGATCTGATCCGGAATAATGGAATAGGAAACGTTGCCCGGCAAAACAGGAACTCCGGTAATACGAATCACATCGGTTCCGGCGCCACGAATGTTAGCTCCCATGGTGTTGAGGAAGTTGGCAACATCAACAATATGGGGTTCTCGGGCGGCATTTTCAATCACCGTGACCCCCTCTATTTTGGCGGCCGCAATCATGATGTTGATGGTGGCCCCTACGCTGACCGTATCAAGAAAAATGTGTTCGCCTTGCATTTTTTCCGAAGAAACCGTAATACGGCCATGCTCGAAAACCGTTGTCGCTCCCAAGGCTTCGAATCCCTTGACATGCAGATCAATCGGTCGGGGACCGAAATTACAACCGCCGGGCATATAAATGCTGGCATAGTTGAACCGGCCAAGCATGGCGCCCAAAAGATAATACGATCCTCGGATATTTCTGGATCGCTCATCGATGGTTTCACCATTGGTAACAAAACGCGGGTCGATTTCCAGTGCTCCATCGGCCTCTCGTCTGATCTGAGCACCCATGGATCTGCATATTTCAACCAACATATTGATATCATCAACATTCGGCGCATGATCGATTTTACAAGGGCCATCCAGCAGCATTGAAGCCGCGATAATACCAAGAGCGGCATTTTTGGATCCACTGATGGTAACATCACCGACAAGACGATTCCCGCCTCGAATCATATAACTGGCCAAACCGAGTTTCCTCCTATATCATGACTCATTGAGTCTCCTGTTCCTCTTTTTCGGGAACATTTTCCTTCTCAACCAACTCGGTTCGATCGTCCCTGGCCAAGACATGAGACAGGAGAGCATCGGTATCATCGGTTGTCAATTCACCAAGCTGAACGGCGGGAAAACCGAAATCCCTTGCCGCCTGTTGAAGCTCCTGCACCGCCGAACGATGCATCGAACCAACCGGAGAAGTTCCGGTTCGGAAACTCTCCAGCGCATCATGAAAAACCTTGCGCGCCGCCGGAATCATCACCGTAAATTCCGTTCCCTTGCCCAAGACACTGCTGACATTGATTTTTCCGTTGTGCAACTCAACCAGTTCTTTGGCGATGGAAAGGCCAAGGCCGGTACCCCCATACATCCGTGAACCGGTCATGTCGACACGATAAAAGCGGTTGAAAATTCTTGGCATATGATCTTTCTCGATACCGAATCCGGTATCCGAAACCTTGGCATAGACGTCATCAATCAAAAAGCTGAGATAAACCTTGACCTGTCCGTTCCGGTCGGTGTATTTGATCGCATTGCCGACCAGATTGGTCAAGACACGCTCCATGGCCGTCCGATCGGCAAAAACAGGGGGTATCTTGGACAAGGTGATACAACTCAGCGCGATGTTTTTCTCCTGCGCCTGATGCTGCAGGCGGTCAACGGCCTGCCGAGCCAGAAAGGCAAAATCCAGTATTTCCATGCGCACACGAATGCCCTTGCTGTCAATGCTGGAGAGCAGCAGCAGATCTTCAACCAAACGCTCCATGCGCAGCGAATCATCGTGGATGCGCCAGATGTCCTTGCGGATCCCGTCGGAGTTTTTCTCGGAAAGTCCCCAGTCCAAAAGGGATTCCGAATAAGTTTTTATGGTTGTCAGTGGTGTTTTCAGCTCGTGAGAAACATTGGCAACAAACTCTTTTCTCTGTTTCTCTTCATTTTCTTGCTCGGTAATATCGGTCAAAACAACCAGAAAACTGGAGGCCCGATCGTCAATGAAATGGGATAGCTTGACCCGCAAGCGAATGACGCGGTCTTGAATCAAAACGGTGCCGCTCAATTTTTCGCTGCCCAGCAACAACGCCGCCTGCATGCCATTCTCTCGTCCGTATTCGCTGATAAAGGCATTGAATTTTTCCGGTATCGGTCGGGAAGCAAGCATTTTTCTGGCTGCAGGATTGGCATTAATCAGAACGCCGTCCCGGCCATAGGCAATGACACCGAGATCCAAGTCAAGCAAAATGGTTTCCGACTTCGCTCGTTCATCAACAAATTGCGTAACCATCGAAGCCAAACGTTGATCGGTTTCTCGACGGTACCGCCGGGTGGCGGCTCGGCAGAATATCCATGACAGGACGGCCACAACAACGGCTGTGGATAATATAAGAATCAGCGGCGAAACTTCGGACAAAGCCGTCGAAAGCCACTGATAAAACCGTTTCCAACTATCTAATCCGGCCTCGGCCAGGACAAAATTACTCATTATCGAAAAGATCGTCCCTTCAATTACTTAAACGCAATGACTTCCCCGGTCTACGTCGTCGGATTTTTATCAAAGTAATAGCCGACGCCGCGCTTGGTCAGGATATACCGGTAATTTTGCTGATCGGGTTCAAGCTTCTCTCGCGTGCGACGCACCGTCACATCCACGGTCCTGACGTCGCCAAAATATTCGTAGCCCCAGACCTTTTCCAGTAAGGTCTCACGGGAAAAAACCTGCCCGGCATTTTGCGCCAAAAATCTGACCAGCTCGAACTCTCGCAAGGTCAGTTCAATGACCTGGCCGGCGCGACGAACCTGATAAGCCTCATGATCTATTTCCAGATCACCAAGGGTCATGACTTTCTGATGCTCCTGCAGGTTCAAATCCGCCAAACTGACGCGACGAAGCTGGGCCTTGACCCGCGCCAAAACTTCGCGAACGCTGAAGGGTTTGGTAATGTAATCGTCGGCACCAAGCTCAAGTCCCAAAACCTTGTCAATTTCTTCACTTTTGGCGGTCAGCATCAAAATGGGAACCGTCGTTTGCTGACGTAATTTGCGACAAACATCGAATCCGTCCATTTTGGGCAACATACAATCCAGCAAAATCAAATCCGGGTTTTGGGTCAGCCCCATTTCCAACGCCTGAGCGCCATCAAACGCGGTTATGGTTTGATATCCTTCGCGCTCGAGATTGGCTTTAAGAATATCAACTATATTCTTTTCATCATCAACGATAAGTACCTTTGCGCACATATCATGACCTCCCCGTGGAATCGTGCCGCGTATTCAATCAACCGTTTCTATTATAGCATGAAACCCGTAGCAGCAATATTCTTTCTTCCGGCGCAACAAAAACAAAACCGCCGGGCTTGGCCCGGCGGCTCGGGTCTTTAACAGTTAAATAGGAAGCCCAAAAACTAAAACGCATTAATTTCAGGCCTTAGGGCCATTTTTTATGTCAATTTTCCTCTTTTGCTATTGCGTATATCTGAGTATATGTTATAATGA
>JAAYNF010000166.1 GCA_012520975.1 Clostridiaceae bacterium
GCATCTTCCACTAAATGAAGTCTTATTTTTTTAGCTTCATCAACTTCCTTTGCAAACTCAGGGTCTGCTGCTCTTGCTTTCCTATACGTGGAAGTGTCAATACCCATAGCCTCGCAAATGTTTACTATTGTATTGCCATTGGCTATTAGGTTAATAAATAACTGTTTTTTTCTTTCTGTAAACTTACGCCTTGGGGCCATCACTCAGCACCTGCCTCTTTAACAGCCTTCTTAATCAATTCCTTAATATGAGAAGATCTCTCCCTTGCTACCTTGCCACTCTTAAACGGTATTCTGATAACCGCACAAGCTTTATCACGAACCACCAAAAACGAAACAAGCTCATCCTTTTCGTCAACCATCACTTTTGCTATTTCCTTTGCTATTGCTAATGTCAATTCATTAATTTTGGCCAGTCTTTTTTGTTCATCATCCTTTGTCTTTATATCTTCTGCCGATAGCCTAGGGAATAATTGCGATGTCGGATACCTGAATAAGTCAATCTTTTCCGGGTTTAACTTGTGTTGTCGCACCTTTTTAATAATTTCGCCCTTTGATGTGTCGCCTTTTATCAGGTTCAGATTGTTTACCAGGTTGAATTCTTCTTCCTTATCTATATTTCTTTCTATAACAACAGCCTTAACCGTGTCATGACCAATCGCTTTCCAAGCCCGAACCCTGTGATGTCCTGCTATGATACGATACCTTTCTCCATCCTTAACAACAACCGGCAGCTCTACCATGCCCCACTTCTGCAACTCTTTTTTCAGTCGCTCAAATACCATAGAATCTTCTTTGTTGGCCGACAACTCGTTTTCGTTCAATCTGCTTATGTCAACTTCGATGATTTTCCCATTCAAAATACTCCCCTCCCTTTAACATCCAGCGAATAGTCGTGGTTATAGTCACCTGCTACATACTCATCCCATATGCCTGCTATCAAGTTTGTAAAATTCGGGTCCTTGTTATATCTAGCTTTAAGCCTATTCTGCATCAAGGCTAAATATTTATCATAGTTCCTCATCGCCTCAATGCATAGTTCAACAGCCTCACCCTCGTTTGTATAAATAAGCGGCCAACCCTCGCCCATAAACGTTTTCATCCATGGCCTCTTTCTTATAACGGGGACAACGCCCAGTTCCAGCAGTTCAAGATACCCCAGCGGCTGTCCTTCAACCTCAGACGTTATCAAGAGCACCTTTGCGTTACCTGCTTCTTTTCGGTACTCCTGCGAATCGAGTCCTACATAAACCCTCTGGAAAGTCTCCTTTATGTGCTTCAACGACCTTCTCTTTGACGCGCTTATTGTCGGAATGAAAAACTCTACATCTATACCTCTCCCCGACAATACGGCCATTATTCTTGTCGCTATGCCCGGCTTTTTTATACTGTTCCACCTTCCACTCCACACCACTTTATCCGCCTTCTCCGGCAGACCATTTAAAGGCTCATACTTCCATAAAACTAGCCGCCTTATTTTTTTGTTGGAGTTCGGACATGTACGAAATAGCCTTTTGTCGGCCAATTCATATTCAGTATCATTATCCAGCACAACAGCATGAACATTTGGTATATTGCCCACCATCCACCAAAACATACTTTCCTCATATCCTTCAATAGGAAATTCTGCCACTTCCTTTTCCGGTACTTTTGGAGAAACGTAAACTATCGGCTTATTTCTCAATTTTATACCACTGCTTCCTTGGGTTAGTATATATGTTAACATAACCGCTGTCATCCCACCGGTAACGATTATATCGGCGTCCTCTAAAACATTTTCATGGTATGCTGCTAAAACAACCTGTCTGTAGCGGGCAACGAGGGAATGGTCCTCTTCTTTATGAACTGTCACCTTGTACGTTTCCCCGGTAAATGTCCTCCAGTTCGCCGCATTGGTGATAAGCAGATTTGTGCAATTCCAAGGTACATGCTTAACAAGACTCGAAAAAAGAGAAACAAGGCTTTCATTTTCCTGGTTTCCAGCTGCAATCCATACTATTTTATTCGGTGTCCGCACATTTCCTCTCTCCTTTTATGCCATACCCAGGCATCCCGGCATGCTTCCTCCAGGCTTCTTCTTGGTTTAAACTCCAGCTGACTGGCAGCCTTTCTGGTATCGGCGTAGCTTTCTGCAATATCGCCTGGCCGCCGATCGGCAATAACATAAGAAACATTAATGCCAACAGTCTGCTGGAATGTTTTCACCAAGTCCAAAACACTGCAGCCTTTACCTGATCCTACGTTATATACTTTAACTCCGGGTGTATATGCCAGCTTTTCTAGCGCTAAAACATGTATTTCTGCCAGATCTATTACATGAACATAATCCCTGACGCAGGTACCGTCATAAGTAGAATAATCAGCGCCATAGATGGTAAGCTTTTCTTTCTTGCCTGCCGCAACTGCAACTATATGATCTAATAAACTCTCTGCCTTGTCGGCAAACTTTTTCCCGCCAACAGGGTTAAAGTAGCGCAGGATGATAATATTCCAGCTGCTGTCAGAAACATAAAGATCATGCAATATATCCTCAATCATTTGCTTGTTTCTTCCGTATGGATTTTGAGGAATTCCGCGGTATTCTTCACTTACTGCTCCGGGTCCGCTGCTTCCATATACCGCAGCCGACGAACTAAAAATCA
>JAAYNF010000167.1 GCA_012520975.1 Clostridiaceae bacterium
ATCGTTCCGGATTTTACCAATCCTTTCTCCAGTGCCTGCCGGATGGTTTCTTTCAGCATGTCCTCAAGGATGTCTTCGGTGATTCTTGTCTTTCTAAATTTTGTCAGAAGACTAGGGTCAATCATCCCGTCTTCCGGTGAAGGTCCCAGAAAATATTTATAGGCCATGTCTGTTTGAGCACCGGAGATCAGTCGCTCATCGGACAAGTCATACAGCTTTTTCAAAACAAAAAAGCCAGTTCCTTTATAGAATAGAACCGACTATAGAATAGAACCGACTTGTTCAGTGCCCTATATTATAGGGGTTTGCGGGATTGGGAGCAGGAAATGTTTTGTTTTTAATCTGTTTTTGAGTGGGAATTTTGCGTTTTGGGGTGCCGCTGAGGACCGTTTCAAAAATAAAGGTTTACTTTGTGGGCTAAGGTTTGCTTTGCGTCCTTAGTGAAAAGCTTTGCTTCTGTTAAGCATATGGAGTCAGTGCTTTTATCTAATGTTTTCATATTGACTAAACTGCAAACATTAGATAAAATATCATTACGAGGTGTTCATATGAAAACAGATATCAAAAATAGACAGTTTATACCGCTTAAGAGCCTGAAAGATGCAGGATATTCTCTTTATAAGGTAAATCAGCTTGTTTCGTCCGGGAGGCTCGGAAAGGTAAATCGAAGCTATTACGAGAATATGGATTATGACGGCGAAATTAATGATTTCTACGCGGTTCACGCCTATACTGATGAAAAGGGCGTCATCTGCCTCATGAGTGCTGCCATATATTACGGGCTTACGACAGAAAGGCGTTCATATATTGATGTGGCGCTTCCCAGGAGAGTACGGGTGCCTGAGACGCCCGAATGGCCGCAGATGCAATTTTACCTTTTTTCGGATCAAAGGTATAAGATTGGAAAGGAAAACGTGAGTACAGACGGCAACCCGTTCTATATTTACGATATGGAAAAAACGGTCTGCGATGTTATTTTTTACCGCAACAAGCTGGGGTTCGAGCCTGCCGTAGAGGTCATTAAAAATTATATGAACAAGCAGAACCGGGACATTAACCGTCTTATGCGCTATGCTGAAATGCTTCGCCTAAAAACAACTATGAAACAATTTGTGGAGGTATTGGTATGAGCAGTGCCGCTTCGGTAAAGGATAAGTTGAAAAATTACGCGAAGAAAAGCGGACGGTTATTTGGAGACGTTCTTACCGTATATGTTTTGGAGCGTGTGCTTTTTCGTATTTCGAAATCCGAGTATATGAATAACTTTACTTTAAAGGGCGGTATCCTGCTATATGCTCTATATGAGGATGACTTTACCCGTGCCACTACCGATATTGATCTTTTAGGCAGAAATATTACCAATGACAAAGATGAGCTGAAAAGCGTATTTGCACAAATCCTTTCTATCGAGACTGATGACCCTATACGTTTTGATATTAATGCGATTGAAGTAATAAATATTACGGAGTTTAAGAAGTATCACGGAGTAAATATCGGCACAACGGCGTATATTGACAAAACAAAAGTTCCCGTCAGCATAGATATCGGATTCGGTGATATTGTCTATCCTGAGCGGATAATGATGGAATATCCCACAGTTCTAGATAATGATGCGCCTCAAATCTTTGCGTATTCCACATATTCAATTGTAGCGGAAAAAATGGAGGCGATTGCATCACTTGGAGTGACAAACAGTCGTTATAAAGATTTTTACGATCTTTGCACTCTTTCCGAACGTGAAGATTTTGATGGAGAGTTGCTGCGGGAGGCAATTATAGAGACGTTTAAAAATCGCAACACCACTTTTGACGATATTGCAGCGTTTGAAGAGAGCTTTAGGGATAATTATGAAAGGCAACAGCGTTGGAACGGGTTTCTTCGTAACAAAAAAGTGTCGGATGCTCGTTCCTTTTCTGAGGCTGTATCAAGCACAAAATCATTTCTTCTTCCTGTAATAGACGCTATCAGACAGAACAACTCTTTCAAAAAACGTTGGATACACACGAAAAAACAATGGCGCGAAAAATGAAGGTTCAAATAAAAACGGAATCTGGAAAGTACTTAAATCATGAAATTTTATGTCCTTTTGGTTTTGTTATATTTAACAGTTGTTTGTATTTAATTCGGAAGAAAGATACTCCGTATTCACAAAAATAATAAGTGTGGATAAAAACAGCCGCTAAAAAAGTCCTGTAAGAACACTCGCACCAGACAACGATAATCCGAACAAATCTTCCTGATAGGAGATAGGTTCGGATTATTTGTTTGTTTTTGAACATACAGTGATGTGGGCAGTCCCTCCTACCCATTATCGGCCGTTAGATAATCTGAATGTAAACAGTAATTATTGAAAAGCCGCCCTGTTTTCTATTGAGTCGGCAGGGCGGCTTTTTTTGTTGTTTGACATTAATAAAGTGGTCTCTCGACTGACTCCATTGACTTACACAATGGCGAGCAACACAAAGTTAAGGATGAACAGTACGGTGGAGACCCAGAGGATTGGATGGATGTCTTTTGCTTGGCGCTTGCTGATCTTTGTGATCACATAGAAAATAAAGCCTGCCGCAATACCATATGAGATGCTATAGCACAGCGCCATAAATACGCCGGCGAAGAATGCGGGGATAGCCTCCGAAAGCTCGGTCCAATCGATCTCTTTGAAGGAAGCCATCATCATGACTCCGACGATAACCAATGCGGGAGCTGTAGCCGCAGCCGGAATCGCGCTTACAAACGTCGCGAAAAACGCGCTTATTGCAAAGCATATTGCAACAACAACGCTGGTGAGGCCGGTACGTCCACCAACAGCAATGCCGGCGGCGCTCTCTACATAAGTGGTTGTGTTGGAGGTGCCGAAGATAGCGCCAATGGAAGTTGCTGTCGCGTCCGCAAATAGAGCCTTGTCCATTTTGGATTTGAAGCCGGCGCTGCTTGCCATTGCCTTTTCGTCTTCCTCGCTGAAGATGCCCGTGCGGCGACCGGTCCCAATGAAGGTTCCGATGGTATCAAATGTGTCGGACATACTGAAAGCGAAAATCGTGATAAGAACAAGAGGGATCTTGCCGGCGTTGGAGAACAAGGAGCCAAGGCCCTCCTTTGTGAATATGACACCGAAGGTCGTAGGAAGCGCCGCGCATGCGTCGGTAAAGCTTATCGTGTCCGATGTTGCTGTAAGTCCCATGGGAATGCCGATAAGCGCCGTAACGATTATGCTGATCAGTATCGCGCCCTTGATTCTCAGAAGGCTGAGCACAACCGTCAGCGCCAAACCGATCAGGAACAACCACAGAACGGGCTGGTTAAGGGTTGCAAGCGCCGGCACGCCGGCTTCAAAATTAATGATGCCAACGTTGAGCAGTCCGATATAAGCAATAAATATGCCGATGCCTCCGCCGATGGCGTTCTGCAGGCTGCGCGGAATGGCCTTGATGATGTATTTGCGGATCTTGGTAACTGTTATGATGATGTTTATTACACCGCATAAAAATACCATCGACAGAGCCTGCTGCCATGTAAACTTCAGTGCAAAGCATACAGTATAGACAAAAAATGCGTTGAGCCCCATTCCGGGAGCCTGAGCGTAGGGCACATTGGCCACGAGACCCATTACAAGGGTACCGATGATCGAAGCGATTATGGTAGCGAGGAATACGGCACCCCACTCCATACCAGCTTGACTGAGAATTGATGGATTGACAACAATGATGTATGCCATAGCAAAGAATGTTGTCAAACCGGCTATGATCTCAGTAGAGACTTTTGTGCCATTTTCTTTTAGCTTGAACATTTTTCCAATCTCCTATTTTTTTATTGATCGCTTGTCGATAGCACTATGGTCAAGAAAGGCGACCATCTGTTAGATATCCCGGAACCCATTCCACCCATAGTCATGCCGGAAACACTATGTCGATTATGACAGATGCTTGGATTTTATTCAATGTATTTTTATCGTTTTCGCCTACTTTTCACAGGATAATATATGAACATCAAAATGCGTTGTGGTCGTCAGCCGTCGTTTTTCGCTTGTGTGTTCAAGAAATGCGCATAGAAGCGTTTATGGAGATTTACGGAAATAGCCTTTGGAGTTAACCGATAGGACTAACGATAGATTACCCTGTTCCGTCCCTCTCGTTTGGCACGATAAAGGTTTTTGTCCGCGGCTTCCAAAAAGTCGGAGTATGAGATCCCCTTGATATAACCGCTGAGTCCACCGGAGAGCGTAACCGGCTTGCCATGGCTCCACGTGTATGTCTGCACCTGATCGCAAAGCGTCTGCACTGTGGGCAGTGCTTCCGCCGGGGTTTTCCCCGGAAACAGCACCACAAACTCCTCTCCCCCATATCGGCCGAAAATCTCTTCTTCCGTCAGACCGGCCTTCATGATTTTTGCGATATTGATCAGCACTTCGTCACCGTATTCGTGCCCGTAAGTATCATTGATGTTTTTAAAGTGATCGATGTCTAGGATACAAAGCGTCAATTGCGAGCCGGTCTCGTATGCCCAGCGCATTTCCTCGTCGATGCTCGCTGACAGGAAGCGGCGATTATATAAACCGGTCAGGGCATCGGTTTGCGAGAGATGCTCCAAGCGGCGCGCCAAGTGTGTTTTTTCATCCCGTACCCTCGCATATTCCTCCATCACCGTGTAAGCCAAAACAGAATTGACCACGAGACTCATGGTCATGCCGAAAGCCAAATCCGCATATTGTTCCGTACGATCGGAATACGGTATGAAGATATCCGGAATATGGTATTCCAGTGCGATAAACGCAACCAACATGATCGCTTGCGCGGTCAGCATACCGGTGCGCACTCTTCCTTTAAAAACGAGAGCGATGCACAGACCTCCCGTAAGCATGACCGGAGCTGTGGAGCCGGTCACACCACCGATTGTGAACCATAAAAAAGGAATCAGAAAAAACACAGAGCCGCCCACGACAAACAGAGCAGCTCTATACCAGTGCTTTGTGACCACACTATACATAACGCCTGCGAAGTTTAGCACCAGATACACCACGAACACCGGCAACATAAAAACGCCTAAGCCTCTCCATATGTTGTAACCTATTCCGAATAAGGACATCAGAAAACCGGCGGCGGCGGCATACAAAAATATAATGTGATCCAGCGGCAATTCTTTATTATAAACTTGTTGAAGCGTACTTTTGAACGAACTTATTACTCTTGTTTGTACGATCGCACTTTTTTTATTTTTTTCTATTTTTTCCAAGTCATTTTGCAAAATCAACATCTCCCCTATTGTCAAGTCCACTTGTCACGGAAAAGGAACCAATCTCCAGCGGTCATCAACTTGCTGTCGGCAAGCCCGGATACAAATAGCAATTTTAGGATACTCTACCTTACCATGTCGCATCTGTTATCGTCAAAGGATATTTTGAAATTATAAATTACAGGTTAATTGTAGCATCGCTCATCTATGCTATAGTGAAAGCAGAGATCGACTTCGACTCTGCACCTTGCCAAAAACATTGAAAGCGATAGAAAACCATGAATAACATTAAAACCGTCAGCCTGATCGGTCTTGGCGCTCTCGGTCTCCTTTTTGCTGAACCTTTTGCCTCTGCCGCTTCTCCCGGTGGTTTCCGCGTCATTGCGGATGCGTCACGTCAGGCAAGATATCGCAAAGAAGGACTTTATAACAATGACAAAGCATTAAGCAGCTTTAAGATGCTGCGACCGGATGAGGCCTGTGAGCCGGCAGACCTTTTAATTTTTGCTGTCAAGTACGGCCAATTGCCTCAGGCCATCGCCGACGCGTCACTGCATGTTGGCGACCAGACCATTGTTCTTTCTCTCCTCAACGGCATCAACAGCGAAGAGGATATACGCGCCGTATACGGTGACAAGGTTCTTGGCTGCACGGTTCAGGGCATGGATGCTACCAAAGAAGGTAATCGGCTTTATTGGAAAAACCTAGGCACTTTTACTGTGGGCGAGCTCCACTCCGACCAGATCACGCCCCGCCTCTTGCTTGTAGCAGATTATCTCACGCGGGCAAGACTTCCCCATACCATCGTGACAAATATGCGCGAGCGCATGTGGGGCAAGTTCATGCTCAATGTCGGCATCAACCAAGTTGTTAGTGTTTGCAAAGGCAACTATGGCTCGATTCAACGGGAAGGTCCGGAGCGCGAGCGCATGATCGCTGCCATGCGAGAGGTCATCACACTGGCAAAGGCGGAGGGCATAAAACTCGATGAAAACGATCTTTTGTATTGGCTGGATGTTATAAAACCCCTTGCCGCGGAGGGTATGCCCTCAATGCGCCAAGACCTTTTGCAAGGACGTAAAACAGAGGTCGATCTCTTCGCCGGTGCCGTCGTCAGATTAGGACAAAAGCACGGCATCGCTACCCCGGTGAATCAGGCGCTCTTAGAAGAGATTCTTGCCCTCGAAAAGAATTTCTGATGTTTCAGGTATACGTTTTTTGTTCTAGCTCCGAATAACCATTATCGATGGGGTTGGTGGCTACGGTGAGATCACACTGGTAGATCACTGCAAGGCAGAGCAGCGAATAGATTTGGCGCTGCAGACTGTTGTTTAGATTGATGTGATATTTTTCCTCAATTTTGTTAATCCGGTAGATCACATTGTTCCGATGCATGTGCAACAGACGAGATGCAATGGTGGCATTGCATTTATTCGTCAAATAGACATGGAGCAGATGCAGATTGTTGGTTCCAAAGTTCCGATCGTCATTGATCAAATCAAGAAATGCCTTGGGACAGTAGGCCGAGAAATCATGAGCGCGAAAGAAGTGCTTCAGCACATGGAAAGGAAATGCATTCTGATACCGAACCATACGGTGACGGGATGCGGGCTGGCTCGGATCCAAGTCCGGCAATTGGTGAAGGGCGTCCAACGCACACTTGGCTTGGTTGCAAGCGCATTGTAGGAGAAGCGGGTCGGAGAAGCAGAGTGATACACCATAAGTGGCACCCATGTGGTCAAGTTGAGTAAATAGAAGGGCTTCAAATCTCTCCAGCGCATCCCCTTGAACAGCGCCGGACTTTTGATTGATACCCAACAGGGCATAGGGGATGTTCTTGTAGACAAAAAAGTGCATATTGGGCAAAAGCATGCGCAACTTGATCAAAATGGAGGAAGCCTCCGCTGTCTGGGTACCGAAGTCGATGCAGACCACAGAAAGAAGAGTAAAACTGTCGATGCCTAGGGCATCAATGGTAGAAGCAATATCCGGAGCCATGGGCATCTCAATGATTCGGGTAAACAGGGAGTCCGCGGATCCCAAGGGCCAGCCGGTATATTCTCGAATTCCCGGACTATGCTCAATGCGATGGATCAGATGGCCGACAATATCGCGCAGACCGTTGCTTTTGCCGTGTACACAGATCATGCAGAACCTTAGAACAATGACTCCGTCCACCAGACAGTTTGCCAGCAGCTCATCATGCTGAGAAAAATGCTGAACAACAGTGACAATATTGGAAATCGAGTATGGTGCCCGAGCTTGAGGGGAAAGGGCTAAAAGTTTCTCAAACAGACGAACAGGAACCCGGCCGGTCTTTTGCGCTTCGTAATAAAAGGGTGCGACTTCTTGGGAAACTTGACCCACGGAAGCCAGTACGTGAAACTGATCGTCTTGGAACATACATGGATTACGAAGCACTTGGGCGCTAGAGTTCAAGATCTCTTGGATCGTTCCACCGTTGAGCAGAAGCTCAGAAAGTTTCCGATCCCATTCCTGCAGCTGCTCATGCTTGGTCTGAAGGGCCGAAAAAAAGGTTGGAAGACCACAGGGGGCGATTATCGTATATGAGAAACCACCTTCCGTGGACTCGTCGTCGGCGATCAGGCAGATGTCCACCAGCGCTTTGTCACGCCCCGACGGAAGAGTGACGGAATCAGTTATATAAAGGTAATTGGCCGATAGCTCACAATCCGGATAATAAATCCGTATAGCAGAATACATGCGGAATTTTGCGGTGGCATGGGCGCGGAAACTCCAGCCCTGCTCTTCACAAAAATCTTGAAAGATGTTTTTCGTTAGTTTCATATTGATCAGTCCATTCAGAAAATTAATTGCACAAAGTGCACAATGCTTTGCTGTTGATTATAACAAATATATAGCGAAATTTCCGATGCTATTTTGTGATAGATCAATATACTGAAAGCTGGAAGCAGTTTAAAAATGCAAGAAAAGGGAGGCAACATGATGAAGATCCTTGGTATTTGTGCGGGACGCCGCATGGGGAACAGCGAAATTTTACTGAAGCTTGCCTTGAAAGGCGCAGAAGAAGCCGGATTCAAGGTGGAATTTATTCGGCTGCAGGACTATCAGGTGATCCCCTGTACGGGCTGCGAGGTGTGCATGAGCAAGAAAGTCCTGAGTGGACAGGATACCGCCTGCTCTATTCCGAGCGACGCGGACAATTACTCCAAATATGCTGAGCTGGTTCTAGAGGCAGACGGCCTTATCATTTCTGCTCCCTGCTACAACCTGACAGTGGCCGGACGACTGCTG
>JAAYNF010000168.1 GCA_012520975.1 Clostridiaceae bacterium
AGCAAGTGCATGGAACCCGGCCGGAAGCGAATCAAATACTGGCAATGGCTGCCGATCCTTGTTTTCTGGCTGTTGGTCTGGCAGCTGGCCTACATCCTGATCGACAGCGACCTGCTTTTGGCATCGCCGCTGCAGGTGGGAGTTCGGCTGATTGTTCTTGTCGGCGAAAGCCATTTTTGGCTGACCGCCGGTCTCTCAATATTGCGCATTACCGCCGGTTTTCTGCTGGGAGTCGTAATAGGTGTTGTTTTGGCGGTTTTGACCGTTCGCATCCGACTGATGTGGCTTCTGCTCCGGCCGGTTATTGTTGCGATTCGCGCAACGCCGATCGCATCCTTTATTATTTTGGCTTTGGTCTGGATGACAAAGGCCCGGGTGGTCATCTTCATTGTGCTGTTGATGGTGGTGCCCATTGTCTGGGCTAATATGGTTGAAGGTATCCGCAAGACCGACCCACAATTGTTGGAGATGGCACAAATTTTTGGATTAACGTCAAGCCAAGTCCTTCGTTTGATTTATCTTCCGTCGATTTCACCTTTTTTTCTGGCCGCGGTCACGACAGCTTTGGGTCTCGGATGGAAGGCCGGAATCGCGGCCGAAGTGCTGAGCACACCGCAGCCATCCTTGGGCAGCGAGCTTTATAATGCCAAAATATATCTCGAAACACCCAATCTGCTGGCCTACACTTTGGTGATCATTGTTCTGAGCCTGATTTTGGAAAAATTGCTCCTTTGGGTGCTGAATCGGGCGGAATCTTATTTTAAAACACACGGACGACAGGGGAATGCATCGTGAGCATCCGGATAGAAAAAATCAGCAAAGCTTATGGCGAGTTAAAGGTTATTGATGACTTAACAGTGCAATTTCCACCCAACGGGCTGGTTGGCTTGTCCGGCCCTTCAGGTTGCGGCAAGACGACGCTGCTTCGTCTCTTGGCAGGACTGGAGCAGCCGGACAGGGGTTTGATAAAAGGAATTGAGCAGCGAACGATCAGCATGGTTTTTCAGGAAGATCGGCTGTTGCCCTGGCTATCGGCCGTGGACAATGTCGCGGCGGTTTTATCGTCAAAACGCGGGAAAGCCTTAAACTGGCTGGAACGGGTTTATCTGTCCGAGTTTGCCGAGTATTATCCTGCTCAACTGAGCGGTGGCATGAAACGTCGGGTGGCATTGGCGCGGGCATTGGCGCGCCCCGGCGATCTGCTGTTGCTGGATGAGCCCTTCACCGGCATGGATATCGATTTGAAAAAGAAACTTTTCTCTTTGCTGCAGGAAGCCGCAATCCGGCGTTTGGTTGTTTTGGTCACCCACGATTTGGCGGATATCGGGGCGCTGGCCGGACAAGCCTATCGAGCCGAGGGCCCGCCGCTCAGGTTGCGCGAAGTCTGAACAAAACAAACGGGCGCCTCCGAGGGACGCCCGTTTGTTTTGTGGTCTTCAACTGCGTGGATTCAATGAATCCGGACTTTACGTGTCTTCCTTGGCTTCTTAGTACAATGACATTATATCCCCTGATTATTGAAAAAAACATTGAAAAAATGTTACAAAAGGATGAAAAATCAAGGTTCATGCTGTGCTGTAACACTGGATGAACGGGTGAGTCGCTTAATTTCAGCCACTTCTTTAAAGGACAAGTAGCGCCATTGTCCGGTCTGCAGTCGACCCAACGTGACATTCATGATCCTGATCCGAATAAGGCGCAAAACCTCAT
>JAAYNF010000023.1 GCA_012520975.1 Clostridiaceae bacterium
GGCATTGCCGAACCAGCCGTTGCACGCGACGGCTGATAGCCGCGCGTGAACGGTGACGTTGTGTTAATTTATATGAGAGGGCAAGCGGTCAGGACGACGCTAAACGAAAATGTGATGGCTAGGCTATGAAATCGGCGATTACAGACGACATGAAGTCGCAGAGGATGATTCTACGGCACTCCCCTCGCCGCTATGATTTTCCACGCTATGGAAACTCTGCCCGCCATTGCCCGGCGACGCCTCGGCCGCTCCCGGGCATGAGGTTCCTCCAGCCGGTAAACCGTCCAGCCCTGATCCCTTCCCTCCGGACTACCTCCCCGGTTCCTCCGATGCGGCGGCGGTATCCGGACACGCCAGCGGCCGCGGCAACATACGCAGGCAGTCCTCGACGTCCTGCCCGGCAAAGACGGACCGGAAGAAAGGGCCCAGTTGCCACAGCGGCAGCTCGCTCCCCACCGCCTGGGCGCATCGGGACCCCGGCGCTTTCACCAGGAAGGGAACATGGCGATGGGCCTTCCCCGGCAGGCGAAACCCATGATGCCCATGGTCCGAGGTCACGATCACCCACGAGCGGTCGTACGTTTCGGCGGACAGTCGAAGCAATTTCCGAAGCGTGTAGGAGGTCTTGCCTGCAAAACGTTCGGCGTGGGCAACTTCGACGTAGCCAACGGCGAATCCCAGCCAGCGGATGAACAACGGAAAAGAGCGGTTGTGTTCCCGCATCCGGAGGAATTCTTGGATGACCGGCCTGCGGGATATGCTAAAATTAGCCACAGTGTTGTCGAATTGGGAATCGGTAAAAAAGTTGTATACGGCATAGAAGGTTTTGGAAGTAAGTCGTTTTAGCCGTGAATCCCGGCGGTGGACGCGGCGTCCGAAGACCACGTCGTAATCGCCATCGCGGGCGGTTTGCAACAGCTTTCCGATCTCCTCAGGCTGGTCCTGCAAGTCGCAATCCATTACAACAACCCATTCGCCGGAGGCGTGTTCGAGGCCGGCTGTGATAGCATAATGCTGGCCGAAATTGCGGGCCAGCCGGATGCCCTTGCATCGGGGTTCCATGGCAACAACACGCTGCACAACTTCCCAAGAACCGTCGGGGCTGGCATCTTCGACCATGATGATTTCGAAATCCGGTGTAATGGCGGAAAGAGCGGCTCCAAGTCTACGGCAAAGTTCTTCCAAGCAGGCTTCGGCCAGATAGACCGGAGTGACTACGGAGATGAGGGAAGGGGAGGGCATAACTAAGAAGCCAAATCAACGGGCCCAAGGTGTCGGGAAAAGTAACTTATCATGGATGGTTTTCGGCGGCGGAAGGGGATCGCTTGTAAATATGATAGGTTTCTTCTTGTTTCCCCCAAATCGGATGCAGCTGTTCAAACGTATTCTCATTGACCAGCGCCCAATTGGAAGGCGCTGGATTGCCTTGGATCAGTTGATTCGCCGGCCAATGGGGATAGGATGAATCGCAGACTACTACATAGGTGACCTGTTGATTTTCACAGATGCGGTCAACATGGTCCAGGGGGGCATTCGGCAGCCGAACCCATCGTCGTGGATGCTCGAGGTCTATTTCAAGAGAAATGGCAGGACCCAAAGACATATACCTCTCTCCATGGTTGGCCGTGTTCTTCAGCCAAAGAGCAATGGTTTGTTGGTTCTCTTTTCGCCAAACGTTATCGAGATGGTTTTGAAAGGACAGTGCCGTCGAATTTCCCATCATGGTTAAAAGAAAAAGCGTCCACGCGCCAATTTTCCACCGGCCTCCCCAAAGAGATGGCGATGCAACAAGATGACCGGCGATCAGAATGAACAGAAGGGGGATGTAAATGATCAACCATCTATCATATACATAGCTCAGGCTTACTCCCAGGGGAAATGCCATGGCAGCCAAAAAAAGCCAGAGACACGGTCTCCAATGATGGCTTGCGAGTCGAATTGTTAAAACCGCAGTCAACATAAAAACCCACCACGCGTTCCCAATTCTAAAAGCATTGGGAAAAAGAAAGTGCCCATATATACGTATCGAACGAATCACATTCACGGGGAAGCGAAGCGATACTTCTTGGCGGTGTCGCCAAAGCCATTTGAGGGTGCCCAGTTGACGGAATTCATCCATTTCTTTAGCGAACCGGGAATCGTCTGGAGCATTTTCAAAGCTCGAATCATAGGCCCGGAGGCCCTTGACCAATCCGGACGAACGATTGGCCAACTGGATGTCCCCCGGGTTATGTCCATGGTTTTGGAGCACATAATGAGGTGCTACAAGCGTAAGGTAGATTATGAATCCGGCCGACAAGTGAGCGACTGTGATGAGCGGTCGTTTCAAATGAACAAGAAGAAGCCAGCCGGTGGTCAACGCCATGGCGGTCAGGGAATCGAGCGGTTTGAAATACATGCCGAGACCCAGCAGGGCGTACCCGGCAAGAAGAGGGATGAGTTTAAGGCTCTTGCCGCGGATTGAAGGAGCCAGGACGACATAGGCCGAGAGCATGCAGGCGGCGAATCCGATTTCAGGCATCGAGTTGACGGAATAGTTCAGCAACGCGGGGTTGCAGGCGGCCCAGCCGCCGGAAATCCAGGCCGCCGCATCGCTGTCAAACAGGCGTCGGGTCAGGAGCATGGTCATGCCGACCAGAATGGTTCCATAAAGGACCGTGCTCCATTGGAGGGCTTTGGCCGGGTTGTATCCCAGCCGGTAGGCCATGCCGGCCGTCAGTACGGGGGCTTCCTGCCAGATGGTGGAGAGGGCGCCGGGTTCGCCTTGCACCCACAAAATACCCTGATGAATCATGTGGGTGGAATCCATTTGCGCGGGATGGGCAATCGTTGCTAAATGGATGCGAAGTCCAAGGGCCAGAACAACTATGAGCGCATATATACCGATACGCAGCGGGGGCGGCACCACTTTGGGTGTTGGAGGGGATTGCAGCCAACAGCCGATGCTCTGAATGATTGTCATGGTCAAATTCTGTATGTAAAGATTGAGTTGTAGCAGAGTGACAGGCGGCATTATGCTGTACTTTCAGTCGCAGACAAGCCAGAACCATCCAAACGAAACTGTTTGCAAAACGTACGAGAGGCCGTTGAGTGGCGGTCAGATAGAGCCGCAAACCATGTATAATTCATCCTTCTTGTTGCCGCACAGAGAGTATGATCATGGCCGCCTGTGAGAGGCGGAGGGGATAAGCCATGGAGCGGCTGGATTATTTTTTTCGGCGGTTGCTGTTGATGGTGCCGACGTTTCTGGGGATTACGTTCGTGTGTTTTGCGCTGACGCAGGCGGTGCCGGGGGGGCCGGTGGAGCAGGCGCTGGCGCGGATGCGGGGGATGGGGGCGGCGGAGGCGGGGCGGAGTCCGCATGCGGGGGCGGCGGTTTCGGCGGAGCAGCGCCGGGCGCTGGAGGAGCATTTCGGGTTCGACAAGCCTCTGCTGCAGCGTTACGGGACCTGGCTGGTCCGGGATAAAATGGGTCTGGCGGCCCGGTCGTACAAGTATCCCAACAAAAGCGCCGGGCGGCTCATCCGCGAGCGGTTTTCGGTTTCGCTGGTGTTCGGCCTGTCGGGATTCATCCTGACCTACCTGATCTGCATTCCGCTGGGGATCGCGAAGGCGCTGCGCCACGGCAGCGATTGATAAGAAATCGCTTTTCAGGGGCACGGGCACCCGCCCGCC